>NZ_JBFAKW010000157.1:0-7930 GCF_040655955.1 Streptomyces sp. NPDC050263
CTCGTACTGGACGTACTTGGGCTTTCGGCCGGTGCGGCGAGAGTGCGTGCCGGGCGTCGCGACGGGGCGAACGTTGCCTGCCGCGGCACTAGCACTGCGGCGTACGCCCACCAGGCTCTGGCGCTGCGTCCGGCGCAGGGCGAGCCGCCGGCGCGGAACGTCTTCGTCGCCGTACGGGCCGGGGCGGAGCGGGATCCGGTGCTGACGGCGGTGCGGGAGGAGCTGCGTACGGCGGCGGCCTTCGTGGCCGCCGCCGGTGTCAGGTGACGATCGCCGCCACGACCAGGGCCGCCCAGATCACGGCCACCGCCGCCGCGCGGACCTGGGTCGCCCGGTCGAGGATCCGGCCCAACAGGCCGGTGCGGCCGGTCGGCAGGGACCGCAGTCCCCAGGTGAGCAGCAGTGACGCCCCGGCGGTGCAGGCCAGCAGGAAGAAGGGGCGTTCGCTGGGGTAGTCCGGGTCCCAGGGCTCCTTGGTGTAGTTCTCCAGGTACAGGAGCGTGGCGAGGGCGTACCACAGCAGTGCGCTGCCGCCCGTGACGACGCCCTCCAGCACCGGGGACAGCGCGGGCCTGCGCCAGGACGTCCGCCCGGCGCTCACGTGCTCACCGCCGGGTATCTCGCCACCCGCTCCGACAGTTTCCGCTCGACGTCGGGCCATTCGTCCGCCGTGAGGGAGAAGATCGCGGTGTCGCGCAGACGGCCGTCCTCGCCCGGGGCCCAGGAGCGGGACCAGTTGCGCAGGATGCCCTCGAAGCGGGCGCCGACGCTTGCGATCGCCGCTTGGGAGCGGCCGTTGCGGGTGTCCGTCTTCAGGTCGACCCGGGCGACGCCCCACTCCTCGAAGGCGTGCCGGAAGAGCAGGAGCTTGGCCTCGGCGTTGACGCCCGTGCCCTGGGCGGAACGGGCCAGCCAGGTGAAGCCGATCTCGACGGCGTCCAGTCGGTCCTCGGACCGCCAGGAGCGCGGCTCCCAGTACGAGGTCGCGCCGACCGCCCGGCCGGAGGCCAGGGAGATCTGCGCGTAGGGCGCGAGCAGGCCGCTCGCCGCGCGGGCGAGCTGGGCGTCGATGTACTCGCCGACCTCGTCGGCCCTGGGCACCCAGGTGAAGTCGTACGTTCCCCGGTTCTCCTCCGCCGCCACCGCCAACTCGGCCGCATGCCGGTGCTCCAGCGGCTCCAGGCGTACCAGCGCGCCCTCCAGAACCGGCCCCCGCAGTTCGAAACTCACCCGACGTCGTCCTTCCCCGGCCGCTACCGCAACCGCTGCCCCAGTTCCTCGAACGCCTCGTGGAAACCGGGGAAAGTCTTGCGGACGCAGCCGGGGTCGTCGAACGAGATTCCGGGGACGCGCAGTCCGGTCACCGCGAAGGACATGACGATGCGGTGGTCGCCGTAGGTCTTGACGTCGGCGCCGACCGGGGCCGCGCCGGGCCGGATCTCGATCCAGTCGGGGCCGGTGGCGACGTCCACGCCCAGCCGCCGGAGGTTCTCCGCGCAGGCCTCCAGCCGGTCGCACTCCTTCACGCGCGTGTTCGCCACGTCCTCGATGCGTACGGGTCCGGAGGCGAAGGGGGCGATCGCGGCGAGGGTCGGCATGGTGTCGGAGACGTCCCGCATGTTGACGGTGACGCCGTGCAGTTCGCCGGTCCCGGCCACGGTCGTGCGGTCGGCGCCGACGTCCACCCGGGCGCCCATCCGGCGCAGGACGTCCACGAAGCCCAGGTCGCCCTGGAGCGCGCCCGCGCCGAGGCCCGGCACGGTCACCTCGCCGCCGGTCAGCGCGGCCGCCGCGAAGAAGTAGCTCGCGGTGGAGGCGTCCGGCTCGATCGCGTAGGTCGTGGCGCGGTAGCCGCCCGGCGGGACGACGTACGTGTTCCCCTCGCGGACCGCCTCCGCCCCGAACGCCCGCATCATCGCGATGGTGATCTCGACGTAGGGCGCCGAGACCAGGTCCGTGACGGTGATGCGCAGGCCGGTGCGGGTGAGCGGACCGAGCAGCAGCAGGGCGGTCAGGTACTGGGAGGACTGGCCGGCGTCCAGCGTCACCTCGCCGCCCTCGACGCCGGACGCCCGCACGGTCAGCGGGTGGTGGCCCTCCGCCTCCTGGTGCCGCAGGTCCACGCCCAGGTCGCGCAGGGCGCGGGTGAGCGGGAGGAGGGGGCGGCGGCGCATCTGGGGGGAGGCGTCGAAGCGGTAGACGCCGTGGCCGGCGGCGGCGAGGGTCGGCAGGAAGCGGGCCGTGGTCGCGCCGTCCCGGCAGTAGACGTCCGCCTCGGCGAGCGCCGGCCCCTGTGGGCGGCCGTCGACCTGCCAGGCGCCCGGTGTCCGTCCGACGCGGTAGCCGAGCCGGGTCAGGCCCTCGGCGAACCCCTCGGTGTCGTCGGAGCGCAGGGGGCGCTGGAGGGTGGTGACGCCGTCGGCGGCCGCCGCGAGGAAGAGGGCGCGGGCGGTGATGGACTTGGAACCGGGGATGTCGACGAGGGCCATGCCCCTCATGATCCCGCGCCGATCCGCTCGGTCGCCGGTACGTCCACGGGATGGACGACGGTCGGGGCGGTGTCCGGCGGATGAACAGCGGCCGTGGCGGTCGGCCGCATCACGGGTTCCCTCGTGTCACATCCGCCCCGACTTCCGGAAATCCGTGCGTCAGCGGGAACCCTGCTCCCGCCCCGCTCGTCCAATTCGCAAGTTGTCGGACGAGTCACCTCGGTGCGGTGTCGGCCCTCGCCACTGGCTGCGATCGCTGACCCACCCTCTCCGCCGCACCGCGGCCGGCAGCCGAGCCGTCATCGGCGCGCCCCCCTCCAATGCGCCGATGGCGGCGCCCCCACGGGTAGCGTGCGCCTCCGGCCCCCCTCCGGCCTTCGGACCTCTCCGGCCATCGGACCCCTCCGGCCATCGGACCCCTCCGGAAGGAGCGCACCATGCCCTCCAGACGAGTGCCATCCCGACGCACCGTCCTCGCCGCCACCGCCGGCGTCACCGCCGCCCTCGCCGTCGGCGGCACGGCGCACGCGGACGACCGTCGGCTCCGTGTCCTCCTCTCCCGTATGACACCGGAGGACAAGGTCGGCCAGGTCTTCGTCTCGCGGGTGCACGGCCATTCGGCGACCGCGCCCGACCAGGCCGACGTCGACGCCAACCTCGCCCAGTTCGGCGTGCGCACTCCCGCCGAACTGCTCGCCCGCTACCGGCTCGGCGGGATCATCTACTTCACCTGGGCGCACAACACCCGCGACCCGCAGCAGATCGCGGACCTCTCCAACGGTCTCCAGCGGGCCGCCCTCGGGCAGCCGCGCGGGCTGCCGGTGCTGATCTCCACGGACCAGGAGCACGGCGCCGTCTGCCGGGTGGGCCGACCGGCCACGCTGTTCCCGGGGGCGATGGCGATCGGGGCCGGGGGATCGTCGGCCGACGCCCGCACGCTCGGGCGGCTCGCGGGCCGTGAGCTGCGCGCGATGGGCATCCGGCAGAACTACTCCCCCGTGGCCGACGTCAACGTCGACCCGGCCAACCCGGTGATCGGCGTCCGCTCCTTCGGCGCCGACCCGCAGTCGGTGGCGGAGCTGGTCGCGGCGGAGGTCGAGGGCTATCGGGCGGCCGGGGTGGCGGCGACCGCGAAGCACTTCCCCGGGCACGGGGACACCGCCGTCGACAGCCACTACGGCTTCCCCGTCATCACCCACACGCGCGAGGTGTGGGAGACGCTGGACGCGGTGCCGTTCCGCGCGGCGATCGCCGCCGACGTCGACTCCCTCATGACCGCGCACATCCTGGTCCCCTCCCTCGACGACTCCGGAGATCCCGCGACCCTCTCCCACCCGATCGTGACCGGCATCCTGCGCGAGCGGCTCGGCTACGACGGGGTGGTGGTCACCGACGCCCTCGACATGGCGGGCGTGCGCACGAAGTACGGCGACGACCGGGTGCCGGTGCTCGCGCTCAAGGCCGGCGTCGACCAGCTCCTCAACCCGCCCGACCTGGACGTCGCCTGGAACGCCGTCCTCAGGGCCGTCCAGGACGGGGAGCTGACCGAGGAGCGGCTCGACGAATCGGTCCTGCGGATCCTGCGGCTGAAGGCGCGGCTGGGCCTGTTCGAAGAGCCGTACGTCAGCCGGGACGAGGTCGGCCGGACGGTCGGCACGCCGGCCCATCTCGCGACCGCCGACCAGCTGGCCTCGCGCACGACGACCCTGCTGGTCAACGAGGGACCGGTGCTGCCGCTCTCCCCCCGCACCCACCACCGGCTGCTGGTCGTCGGCGCCGATCCCGCCTCCCCCACCGGCACCACCGGCCCGCCCACCGGCGTCCTCGCCGCCGCCCTCACCGAACTGGGCTTCAGGGCGACGGCCCTGTCCACGGGCACGGCCCCCTCCGCCGAGGCGATCACGCAGGCGGTGACGGCCGCGGGCGCGGCCGACGCCGTGGTGGTCACGACCTGCAACGTGACGGCGGCCGGCAGTCAACGCACGCTGGTGGAGCGACTCTCGGCGACGGGCCGGCCGGTGGTCGCCGTGGCGATCCGCAACCCCTACGACGTCGCCCGGCTCCCCTCCGTGAAAGCCTTCCTGGCCGCCTACTGCTGGACCGACGTCGAACTGCGGGCCGCCGCCCGGGTCATCGCCGGAACGGCCGACCCGCACGGGAGGCTGCCGGCGCCGGTGAAGCGGGCGGACGATCCGGCCCAGGTGCTGTATCCGATCGGGCATGGTTTGTCCTACTAGGCGTACGCCGAGCGCGCGGCAGATCTCCCGCACCACGCGCAAAGCGCCCCACGCGGCTGGCGTGCGCCCGGCGTCGCGGGCCACGCTGGTCAGGCCCTGTTCGTCGGGCGAGCGGGAGACGCCATGCGTGGAAGACGGTCTGTGAAGGCGCCGGTGGGAGTGGTGCGCTGGGCCCTGGCCTGCGCCCTGGCCTTGACGGGGTGCCAGGTCCTGTCCTCCGAGGAGAGTGGGAACCGGGCGGGGAAGGGGTCTTCGACGTCGGCCCGGGCGCCCTCCTCCCTGCTCCCCGTGTCCGGCTTCGGCACGGTCTTCCTCGCGGTCGACGAGTGCAGCTCGTTCGGGACGACCAGCTACACCGAGGTGCCGTGCGGTGGAGAACGGGCGGCGGCCCGGGTCGTCGCCCGGCACGACGGAAAGGTCGGCGAGGGCCCGCTCTGCCCGCCGACCACCGACTTCCGTCTGCACATCGGCGAGCAGCCCGCGGAAGGCGGCGCGGGCTCGATCCCGCAGGGCTACGCCTGTATGCGCGCCCTCCAGCCGCCGCACCCCGGCGACCCGGGCGCCGGCGGCGGCCCCCGCACGATCGTCGGCGACTGCGTCTACGGCGCGGGCAGCGGGCAGGTCCGCGAGACGCCGTGCGACGGCTCCGGCGCGAGGAAACCCCAGTACCAGGTGGTGAAGGCCGTGGACACCCGCTCACACTGCCCGGCGTCCACGGCCCTCTACGTCCGACTCGGCGACGACACGCATCCGGTGGGCTGCGCGCGGCCGGTGTGAGCCGGACGTCCGAGTCGGGCTACGGACGCAGCGTCGGCTCCCGCTCCATGTCCGGCACGTCCAGCTTCGCGTCGAACGTGGCCAGTGGCTTCGCCTGCGCGACGGCCGAGGAGGCGACGCCTGCCCAGGCCAGGATGCGGGCGGTGGCGAAGGCCTTCTGGTCGGGGACCAGGCCGGCCACGTTCGCGCCGTGGTTCAGGCCGGGGGCCGTGAAGACGTACGAGTCCTTCGCGCCCTTGTCGACGCGGAACCGCTCGCTGCCCCACGGGTCGTTCTGGCCGTAGACGTAGAGCATGTGGCGGGCGTTGTGGCGGACCCAGCCGTCCACGTCGCGCATCGCGGTCGGCTGGAACCGGGTCGGGATCGCGCGCGGGACGAAGTTGCGCGGCGGCTGGTAGCCGTAGCGGATGTACTTCTTCTCGATGTGCGGGAAGCGGATGTCCGGCGCGCCGAGTTGGGTGGCCGCCTGGTAGAAGTACGGCGTGTACGGCTCCAGGCCCTGGTCGGTGTAGAAGGAGAACCCGGAGATCGTGTCGATCGAGTCCCAGATCTGGTCGTCGGTCGCGGCCCCGGCGTCCGGCGGGATCAGCTCGTCCTCGTCGCAGTCGGCGATCAGCGCGTACTGCCAGAAGCCCCAGACGTAGTCGAGGACGACCGCCTCGAACGCCTTGTCCAGGCTGCCGACGGTGGTGAAGGTGTAGCCGTTCTCCGCCGCGTACGCCTCGTACTTCTTCTTCAGCGGCTCGCGGCGTACGAGTGCCTCGCGCTGGACCGCGTTGAGGCGGTCGCGGCACTCCTTGGTGCCGACCTTCGCGAAGAAGCGGTCGTAGGCCGAATCCTCGTCGTTCACCACGTCGTTGGGGGCGACGTAGGCGACGACGCCGTCCATGTCACGCGGGTAGAAGCGCTCGTAGTAGGTCGCGGTCATGCCGCCCTTGGAGCCGCCCGTGGAGAGCCAGTTCTTGCTGTAGATCTTCTTGAGCGCCTTGAAGACGCGGTGCTGGTCGCTCGCCGCCTGCCAGATGTCCAGCTTGGTCCAGTCGGCCGGGGCAGGGCGGGACGGCGTGAAGAAGCGGTACTCCAGGGAGACCTGGTTGCCGTCCACGATCCGGGTCGGCTCGCTGCGGCTGGGGTTGGTGGAGACGTTGTAGCCGCTGGTGTAGAAGACGGTGGGGCGCGCGACGTCCTTGTGCAGCACGGTGATCCGCTGCTGGAACGTGCCCTTGGAGGGGTGCCGGTGGTCGACCGGCTGAGTGTAGTCGAGGACGAAGTAGCGGTAGCCGGAGTACGGCTTCTCCTGGATCAGGCTCATGCCCGGGACGGAGAGAAGCCGGTCCTTGATGTCGGCCGGCCCCGGTTCGGCGGCGGTGGCCGCTCCGGCCGTGCTCAACGTGCCGATGAGCACCGTGAGCGCCAGCAGCCATCTGAGCGCCTTGCGCATGCGCGTGCACCCTCCCTGTGAGACAGATGTGCGTCGCCGGAAGCTATCGGAGCAACACCGGTCGCGCCAGAGGGGGTTGACAGGCCATCAGGGGGTTGTCGGTGGGTTCAGCAGGAGAACCAGGGCGAGGTGTACTTGGTGCCGCCCACTCCTCCGCTCACCCGTATGAAGCGATGTCCCGCATAAACCCGCACCGAGGGTGAACTCTGGGTGTGCTGCCGCGACTTCGGCACGGCGACATGGCCGCGCGCCTGAAGACTCACCGACACGAGCCGTTTGACGCCCGGGTGCTTCTGGACGGTGACGGCACAGACGTAGCCGCCGTCCCGGTAGACCAGCACGGAGCCGGCGGAGAAGGACAGGGTGCGCACCTTCCGGCCCGCGCAGGACGCGGTCGACGACGCGGAAGCGGCCTGGGCGCTGCCCGGCGCCGCCACGGCGAGCAGCCCGGACACGAGCAGCACGACCAGCCCGCCCGTCAGCCGTCGCACCGTCGTACTGCCCCTACCTATGCCCACGGTTCCCGTCCCCTCCTACGTTCGCCGTACGCGATGGCTGTACGCGATAGCCGTACTGATGTACGGACGCACGACATGTGTCGGATGGTTGCACGGTCGTCACCAGCACGCGTCCACCCCCGCCGCCCGATCACACCGCCGCAGGCTCATCCTCGCCCACGAAAGTCCGCCACAACGCGGCATACCTCCCGCCGAGACGGAGCAGCTCCCCGTGCGTACCGTCCTCCACCACCCTGCCGTGAGCCGAACCTCCCCCTGTCGCCCTCGCACCGCTCGGCCCTGGCGGGCCTCCCGGGCTTCGAGACGACTGGCCGGACTCCGTCCGGCGGTCCGACGCGGCACCAGGACCGCTCGACAGCGACAGCCCGATCCGCCGATCACACCGCCGCAGGCTCATCCTCGCCCACGAAAGTCCGCCACAACGCGGCATACCTCCCGCCGAGACGGAGCAGCTCCCCGTGCGTACCG
>NZ_JBFAKW010000157.1:8021-20816 GCF_040655955.1 Streptomyces sp. NPDC050263
CGTGCGTACCGTCCTCCACCACCCTGCCGTGGTCCATCACCACGACCCGGTCCGCGCGGGCTGCCGTGGTCAGGCGGTGGGCTACCACCAGGGTGGTGCGGCGGCCTGCCAGACGGTCTGTCGCCTGGTTGACCAGGGCTTCCGTCGCCAGGTCCAGGGCGGCTGTCGCCTCGTCGAGGAGCAGGACGTCCGGGTCGACGAGTTCGGCGCGGGCCAGTGCGATCAGCTGACGCTGGCCCGCGGAGAGGTTGCGGCCGCGCTCGGCGACCTCGTGGAGGTAGCCGCCGTCGAGCGTCGCGATCATCTCGTGCGCGCCGACCGCCCGCGCCGCCGCCTCGACCTCGGCGTCGGTCGCGGCCGGACGGCCGTAGGCGATGGCGTCGCGGACGGTGCCGGGGAAGAGATACGCCTCCTGCGGGACGACGCCCAGCCGGTGGCGGTACGAGGTGAGGTCGAGGGACCTGAGGTCCGTGCCGTCCACCGTGACCCGGCCGCCCGTCGGGTCGTAGAAGCGCGCCACCAGCTTCACCAGGGTCGACTTGCCGGCGCCGGTCTCGCCGACGAACGCGACGGTCTGGCCCGCCGGGACGCTCAACTCGATCCCGGTCAGGGCCTCTTCGGGTTCGTCGGTGGACCCGTACGCGAAGTGCACGTCCTCGAAGGCGATCTCGCCGCGCAGGGAGAGCACTTCGAGAGGTTCGTCGGCCGTCTTCGTGGACGTCGGCTCCTGGAGCAGTTCCTGGATGCGGCCCAGGGACACCGTCGCCTGCTGGTAGCCGTCGAAGACCTGGGAGAGCTGCTGGACGGGGGCGAAGAACAGGTCGATGTACAGCAGGTACGCGACCAGGGCGCCGGTCGTCAGGGTCGCCGCGTCGACCCGGCCCGCGCCCGCGATCAGGACCGCCGCCGCGGCCACCGAAGACAGCAGCTGCACGAACGGGAAGTAGATCGAGATGAGCCACTGGCCCCGGATGCGCGCCCTGCGGTAGCTGTCGCTGCGCTCCGCGAACCGCGCGCCGCCGTCCCGCTCGCGCCGGAAGGCCTGCACGATCCGCAGCCCGGACACCGACTCCTGGAGGTCGGCGTTGACCGTGGACACGCGCTCGCGGGCGAGCTCGTAGGCCTTCACGCTCGCCCGGCGGAAGAAGTACGTGGCGATGATCAGGGGCGGCAGCGTCGCGAAGACGACGAGCGCGAGCTCCACGTCGATGACCAGCAGGGCGACCATGATGCCGAAGAACGTGACGACCGAGACGAAGGCCGTGACCAGGCCGGTCTGGAGGAAGGTCGACAGCGCGTCGACGTCGGTCGTCATCCTGGTCATGATCCGGCCGGTCAACTCCCGCTCGTAGTAGTCGAGTCCGAGCCGCTGGAGCTGGGCGAAGATCTTCAGGCGGAGGGTGTAGAGGACGCGTTCGCCGGTGCGGCCGGTCATCCGGATCTCGCCGGACTGCGCGATCCACTGCACCAGCACGCCGAGCAGCGCGAGCAGCGAGGCGGCCCATACGGCGCCCAGCGCCGTCCGCGTCACGCCCTGGTCGATGCCGTGCCGGATCATCACCGGCAGCAGCAGGCTCATCCCGGCGTCGACGGCGACCAGGCCGAGGCTGACGAGCAGGGGTGCGCCGAAGCCGCGCAGCAGCCGGCGCAGGCCGTAGGACTCCTCGGGCCGGACCGCCTGCCCCTCGTCGACCTCGGGTGTGTCGACGGCCGGGGGCAGCGCCTCCACCTGGGCGAGGAGTTCGGGGGTGGCCGGCGAGTCGGCGAGGGCGGTGTCCTTCGGCCGCCGGTCGCCGGTCCACAGCCGGGGGGTCACCCCGCGCTCGGCGTCGAACTCGGCGTCCAGCTCGTCCCGGACGGAGGTGTCCTCGCCCGGCGCCACCGGCTGGGCGCGGCCGGGCGATACGCCGCCGAGCTCGTCGGGGTCGGTGAGCAGCCTGCGGTAGAGCGGGGAGCGTTCCTGGAGCTCCTCGTGGGTGCCGAGGTCGGCGAGCCGGCCGGCGTCGAGGACCGCGATGCGGTCGGCGAGGTTGAGGGTGGAGCGGCGGTGGGCGATCAGCAGCGTCGTGCGGCCCCGCATCACCTGCTTCAGTGCCTCGTGGATCTCGTGCTCGACGGCCGCGTCCACGGCGGAGGTGGCGTCGTCGAGGACCAGCAGCCGCGGGTCGGTGAGGATCGCGCGGGCGAGCGCGACGCGCTGGCGCTGGCCGCCGGAGAGGGTGAGGCCGTGTTCGCCGACCGTCGTGTCGTAGCCCTTGGGCAGCTCGGCGATGAAGCGGTCGGCCTGGGCGGCGCGGGCGGCCGTCTCGATCTGCTCCTGGGTCGCGTCGGGACGGCCGTAGGCGATGTTGGCGCGGACCGTGTCGGAGAACAGGAAGGAGTCCTCGGGGACCAGCCCGATCGCGGCGCGCAGCGAGTCGAGGGTGAGCTCGCGGACGTCATGGCCGCCGATCAGCACCGCGCCCCGGGTGACGTCGTAGAAGCGGGGGAGGAGGAGGGAGACCGTCGACTTGCCGGAGCCGGAGGAGCCGACGACCGCGAGGGTCTCGCCGGGGCGGATCTCGAAGGTCAGCCCGTCGAGCACCGGGTGGTCGGGGTCGTAGCCGAACGCGACGTCGTCGAACTCGACGGCGGCGGGGGCGTCGGCCGGGAGTTCCTTGGCGCCGTCCCGCATCGACGGCTCGGTGTCGATCAGCTCCAGGACGCGTTCGGTGCCCGCGCGGGCCTGCTGGCCCACCGTGAGCACCACGGCGAGCATCCGGACCGGGCCGACGAGCTGGGCGAGGTAGGTGGAGAAGGCGACGAACGTGCCGAGGGTGATGTGCCCGCGCACGGCCAGCCAGCCGCCGAGCGCCAGCATGGCGACCTGGCCGAGGGCGGGAACGGCCTGGAGGGCGGGGGTGTATCGCGAGTTCAGGCGGATCGTGCGCAGCCGGCCGGCGAACAGGCGGCGGCCGACCTCGGCCAGCTTCCCGGTCTCCTGGTCCTCCTGCCCGAAGCCCTTCACCACGCGTACGCCGCTGACGGCGCCGTCGACCACGCCCGCGACCGCCGCCGCCTGGGCCTGCGCGTACCAGGTGGCGGGGTGGAGCTTGGTACGGCTGCGCTTGGCGATGTAGGCGAGTGCGGGCGCGACGGCGAGGGCGACCAGGGTGAGCGGGAGCGACAGCCACGCCATGATCACGAGGGAGATCAGGAAGAGGAGGAGGTTCCCGATCGTCATCGGGAGCATGAAGAGCAGACCCTGGATGAGCTGGAGGTCGCTGGTGGCGCGGCCGACGACCTGGCCGGTGGACAGCTCGTCCTGGCGGCGGCCGTCGAGCCGGGTGATCGTCTCGAACATCTCGGTCCGCAGGTCGTGCTGGACGTCGAGGGCGAGCCGGCCGCCGTAGTAGCGGCGGATGTAGGTGGCGACGTAGACGAGCACGGCGGCGCCGATCAGGGCTCCCGCCCAGGGGGCCATGTCACGGGTGTGGCCGCCGATGACGTCGTCGATGATCACCTTGGTGACCAGCGGGACCAGCGCCATGACGGCCATGCCGACCAGGGAGGAACCGAGCGCGAGGACGACGTCCGTCGGGTGGCGCCAGGCGTACTGGGCCAGCCTGCGCGCCCATCCTCGTGGTTTCTCCCCCTGTTGCACTGCCACGCCGGGACCCTCCTTCAGACCTGAATCTTCCGGAAGGCACCAACGTCGAAGGAAGCGGATTTCATCCCTCCGCAACAACCGGGGCGGTGCGCGTCAGACGCGTACCCGCAGGTAGTAGAAGCGGGTCGTCTGCGTCGCGCCCTGGTTGTCGTCGCTGACCAGGAGGACCTTGAGGCGGCCGCGCTCCCGGCCGGTGATCACCATGCCCTCGATGTTGTCCAGGAGGGGGTTCGGCTGGGGCTGCTTGGCCGTGGCTCCCAGTGACGGGCAGGTCACGATGTCGGTCAGCGGCGTCTTCCTGATCAGGCGGACGTCGCCTTGGCCGGTCAGGTTCTCGATGCCGGTCGTGTTCGTGGCGCGCCGCGGATCGGCCAGGTAGAGACGGACCGTGTTGCCGACGCCGGCGGTGAAGCCGCGCTCCAGGACCAGGAGGCGGCCGTCGGGGGTGGCCTGCACCTCGGGGACGCCGAGGCCGGCGTCGGTGCGGTAGGCGTACTGGGCGCCGAGCCTGAAGTGATCGCCCTTGGTCCGCTGCCAGGTCTGGAAGCGGACGATGCCCGTGCTGTCCCCGGAGATCGCGTACTCCATCGACGCGAGGAGGGTGCGGCCGCCGGGGAGGAGGGTGAGGCCCTCGAAGGTCTGGTTGGCGGTGGCCCGGCCGGCGGGGGCGACCAGGAGCGAGGACGGGACCGGCAGGCGGTCGAGGATCCGGCCGTCGGCGCTGTAGCGGCGGATGGACGGCTCGGTCTCGGAGGTGATGAGCCGGGTGCCGTCCCGGTCTATGACCAGACCCTCGGAGTCGAGGGCGGCGCCGTTCTCGTCGGCGAGCGGCACGACCTTCTTCGGGGCGAGGGTGGTGGCGTTCAGGTCGAAGAGGGAGGAGCGGTCGGACAGGGCCGCGAGAGAACCGCCCCGGTCGAGGGCGAGCGCGGAGAAGTTGCCGACGAAGGTGCCGTCGTAGGTCGTCTTGTCGAGGACGTCGGAGAAACGGTCGAGGGAGACGGACGGCGAACAGGCGTTGCGTGCGGCGGTGTGGGCGTTCGCGGGCCCGGCGGCGGTCAGAGCGGTGGCCGCCGCCAGGCCGGCGGTGAGGGTGGCGAGTACGGTTCGCAGGCGCATGGGCGTCACCGTAGGACGGACCGGTGACGGGCGGTGGGACAGCGCGTAAAAGATCGCTCAGGACGCGGCCAGGTCCTTGTGGACGACCTTGGCGACACCCTGAATGGTCGTGATGCCGTAGTTCATCGTGCTGTTGCCGTGCGTGAGGACGCTGATCATGTAGTCGTGGCCGCCGCCCTTGAAGGTGCCGACGCTGTGCACCCGCCAGCCGTGCGTGGCACGCGACAGCCAGCCGTTCTTGACGTGCCAGGAGACGTTCGAGGGCCGCCCGTACGGCGTTCCCCAGCGCTGTGCGGAGACGACCTGGCCCATCAGCGTGTTGACGTAGCCGCGCGAGGCGTCGGTGAGGACCGTGTTCTTGGCGGTGAGCAGCTTCATCAGCTTCTGCTCGTCGGTGACGGTGATCTGGGTCAGGCCCCAGTAGCCGTTCGCGCCCGGCTTGGTCTGCGTCATCTTCGCGGCCGTCAGGAAGCCCCTGATCTTCGTCAGGCCGAGCTGCTTCCACAGGGTGGAGGTGGAGGCGTTGTCCGACTTGGTGATCATGGCCTTCGCGAGGGTCTTCTCGCGGCTGGTCAGCGCCCGGTGCGTTTTCTGCGCGTCCCACAGCAGCGCGGACAGGACGGTCACCTTGACGACGCTGGCCGAGTCGTAGGCCGTGGAGGCGCGCAGGGTGCAGGTGGTGTCGGTGCTGCGGTCGTAGACGCCGACGGCGATCGTGCCCTTGCGGTTCGCGAGCGCCGCGGTGATGTCCTTCTTCAGCTTGGCCGCCAGCCCGCTCTTGGCCGACGTACAGCTGACGGTGGGGGTGGCGGCCGTCGCGGGTGCGGCGGTGGCCACGCCGGTCATGAGAACTCCGGTGCCGAGTGCGGTGGCGACCAGACCCCTCCTGCATCTGAAAGTCCGGTGAGTCATACACGGTTGACTCACCAGTTCGTATGAATGGTTGTACGAATGCCCAGGGATATCGGAGATACCGGGGATGCCGGGGATCCCGGGGATGCCGGGGATCCCGGGGATGCCGGGGATCCCGGGGATGCCGGGGATGCCGGGGATCCCGGGGATGCCGGGGATGCCGGGGATCCCGGGGATGCCGGGGATGCCGGGGATCCCGGGGATGCCGGGGATGCCGGGGATCCCGGGGGATATTGGGGAACGCCTGGGCAACCCGTTACCGGCCCCAGGGCCTCTTCACAGGCAGCGGCCAGCTTCGACACAGCGACCACCCACAACCGGCTTACAGCATGCGCAGGGTGACATCTGCCACCGATCCGCACCCCCACCCGACCGTGTCCCCCGACTGGGCCCCGCCGACGGCGACCGCCGAGGCGCCGCCACCGGACAAGGCACCACGCTGGTCACTCCCCGCGCTGCTCGCGATCCTGGCCCTGGCCGCCGTGCTCTACGGCTGGAACCTGTCGGGCAACAGCCTCAACAGCTTCTACAGCGCCGCGATCTACAGCGGCACGCAGAGCTGGAAGGCGTGGTTCTTCGGCTCGCTCGACGCCGGGAACTTCATCACCGTCGACAAACCGCCCTTCGCGCTCATGATCATGGGCCTGTCCTGCCGGATCTTCGGTTTCGGCACCTGGCAGATGATGGCGCCGGAGATCGCGGCGGCCCTGGGCACGATCTGGATCCTGCACTCCTGCGTGAAGCGGGTGTTCGGGCACGCGGCCGCGGCCATCGCCGCGCTGGTGCTCGCGCTGACGCCGATCACGGTCGCGATCAACCGCGACAACAACCCGGACACCGTCCTCGTGCTGCTGATGGTCGCGGGCGCGGCCCTCGCGCTGCGCGCCACCCGCGACGACCGGCTGCTGCCGCTCATCGGCTCGGCCGTGTGCTTCGGCCTCGCCTTCAACACCAAGATGCTCCAGGGCTACATCGCCCTGCCCGCCGTCTTCGCCGTGTACGTGTACGCGTCGAAGCCGGGCTGGAAGAAGAAGGTCGTCAACCTGACGCTGGCGGCCGTGGCACTGGCCGTCTCCAGCTTCTGGTGGGCGGCGGCCGTCTCCCTCGTCCCCGCCGACGACCGGCCGTACATCGGCGGCTCGACCGACGGCAGCGCGTGGAACCTGATCATGGGCTACAACGGCCTCGGCCGGGTCCTCGGCGGCGAGGGCAACGGCGGAGGCGGGGGCGGCGGAGGCGGGGGCGGGGGCGGCGGCACCTTCGCCGGGACCGCCGGCCTCGGCCGGATGTTCAACGACGTCCTCGGCGGCCAGATCTCCTGGCTGATCCCCTTCGCGGGCATCGCGTGCGTCGCCGGCCTGGTGCTGTGCGGCCGCGCCGCGCGCACCGACGTCACGCGGGCCGCGCTGGTGCTGTGGGGCGGCTGGCTCGCCCTGCACTACCTGACCTTCGCCATGGCCGAGGGCACCATGCACCCGTACTACACGACCGCGCTCGCCCCGGGCATCGCGGCGCTGTGCGGTGGCGGCGGCGTCATGCTGTGGCGCGCCTTCCGCGGCGGCGACGTCCGCTGGTCCTGGGTGCTTCCCGCCGGGCTCGTGGTCACCGGCGTCTGGGCGATCGTGCTGCTGCGCCGGGCCACCGGCTGGAACACCTGGCTGTGGCCGACGATCGGAGTGCTCATGGTCCTGGCGATCGCAGGCCTGTTCGTCCTGCGGTCCGCGAGCTCCGGCACCCGGCTGCGGCTGCTCGGCGCGTCCGTCGTCGCGGCGATCGTGGCGGCCCTCGCGGGTCCGACCGCGTACGCCGCCTCGCCGGCCTTCGGCTCCTCCAGCGGCATGATGGGCGGCACCAACCCGACCGCGGGCCCGTCCACCGGCGGCGGCATGGGCGGTCCCGGCGGCGGTGGCCGGGGCGGCGGCAACGGCGGCGGTCCCGGCGGCCGGACGCCGGGCGGCACGCAGGCGGGCGGCCAGGCGAACGGCGAGTTCCCCGGCGGCGGCAACGGCCAGATGAACCCGGGCGGCGGCAACGGCGAACTCCCGCAGGGCGGCGGCGCGCCGAGCGGCGCTCCAAGCGGCCAGGACGGCCAGACCGGCCAGACCGGCCGGGGCGGTCAACAGGGCGGCGGCAACGGGGAGTTCCCCGGCGACGCCCAGGGCGGCGAGACCGGTGGCGCCGGCGGTGCGCCCGGCGGCGGGGGCATGGGTGGCGGCGGAGGCATGGGCGGCGCCGACAGCCGGCTCATCTCGTACCTGGAGAAGAACCAGGACGGCGCCAAGTGGCTGATCGCGGTGTCCAACTCGCAGAGCGCGGGCCAGATGATCCTCAGCACCGGCAAGCCCGTCATCTCGATGTTCGGCTTCACCGGCTCCGACAACGCGATGACCCTCGCCAAGCTCATGGAGCTGGTGAAGAAGGGTGAGCTGCACTACATCCAGCTCGGCGGCGGCATGGGCAGGGGCGGCGGCGACAGCCAGAACCAGGAGCTCACCACCTGGGTGCAGAAGAACGGCACGGCGGTGAAGGAGAGCGAGTACAGCTCGACTTCTACGTCGGAGTCGACGTCGGAGTCGACGTCGGAGTCGACGTCGACGTCGGAGTCGACGTCGGAGTCGACCTCCGAATCGGGCACCTCGTCCTCGACCTCGGCCTCGTCCGACACCTCCACCGTCTACCGGCTGGACGCCTCCGACGTGAGCTGACCGGTACAGCGCCAACGGCCCCCGACTCTCATGTCGGGGGCCGTTTCCGTGCGCTCTCGACGCCTTCCCCGTGCATCAACTCGCGTAGACAAGGGGCAATTTGCCGGTTCCCGACATCTGATCGACATGTCAGATTCATTGCCATGACCGCATGTGCATGTCACTCTCCCGATTGCCGCCTCCAATCAACCCGCGTAGATCGGACACCCACATGCTGGCGACACGCATACGCCGATGGAAGTCGGTGGCGCTTGCCACCTCTGCCGTCCTGGTCGGCCTCACCGCGCCCGCGCTCACCGCGACCCCCGCCGCGGCGACCACGACGGCCTACGACGCGACGTACTACAAGAACGCGGTCGGCAAGACGGGTACGAGTCTGAAATCCTCGCTGCACACGATCATCAGCGCCAACGTCACGAAGATCTCGTACTCCGCGGTCTGGAACGCGCTGAAGGTCACCGACCAGGACCCGAACAACAGCAGCAACGTGATCCTGCTGTACAGCGGCGTCTCGCGCAGCAAGTCCCTCAACGGCGGTGACGTCGGCGACTGGAACCGCGAGCACACCTGGGCCAAGTCCCACGGCGACTTCGGCGAGGCGATCGGCCCCGGCACGGACCTGCACCACCTGCGCCCGGCGGACGTCCAGGTCAACAGCATCCGCGGCAACCTCGACTTCGACAACGGCGGCAGCACGGTCACCAACGGCGGCGGCAGCCTCGTCGACTCCAACTCCTTCGAGCCGCGCGACGCCGACAAGGGCGACGTGGCCCGCATGATCCTCTACATGACCGTCCGCTACGAGGGCGACGACGGCTGGGCCGACCTGGAGCCCAACGACTCGGTCGGCAACGGCAGCAACCCGTACATGGGCCGCCTCTCGGTCCTGAAGGCATGGAACGAGGAAGACCCGCCGAGCGCCTTCGAGGAGAAGCGCAACCAGGCGATCTACGACACCTACCAGCACAACCGCAACCCGTTCATCGACCACCCGGAGTGGGTCGAGGCGATCTGGTAGTCCCGGCGTGACGCACTGAACGCGCACTGAACTCCCCTTGCCCAGATGTGGAGTTCAGCTTGTTCGGACACGCTTCGCACCCGCTCGCCGCAGCAGTCGTCGCCGACTGGACCAGGGTCGGGATCCCGGTCCACGGCGACGGCGACGGCCATGCCCACGTGGTCGGCGACCTGGCTCTCCGCCTCCCCGACGCAGCGTCCACGGGCGTGTTCCTGTCCTGGTACGCGCCTGCCGGCGATGCCGAACCGGCGGCCCTGCGCGACGTCGCCGGCAGCTGTTTGCTCGAACCCGCGGCACACGAGCCCGCCCCGTGGCGGCCGGGTGCGAACTCGGCGCGGCCCCGGCTGGACGGGGAGACCAGCCGGGGCCGTGAGGTGGTGGCCGCGGAGGGCGGTCGCCTCTCGGCGGAGGGCTCCCCGGGGCTTCAGCCGGACGATCGTCCCCATGGGCTGCAGGTGAGGCCCGGGTACACTGCCCCCTCCGCAGCCACATACAGATGAACCGTCAACCGCCCCTGGATGTTCCGCCGTTGGCACCACATGAGGTGTGAGCCGAGGCACCCTGAGGTGCCGCGAACGGGGTCGGCGCGCTGGTGCCCGCCGTGGGCCGGTGAGCTCATCGGGCGTGGTGCAGCCAGCGCTGGAGGGTGTTGTTGACGTCTGCCGGCAGGGCGCTGAGCTGGTCGATGACGGCACGGTCCTCGGGCATCGGGGGAATGCCGGCGACGGTGAGTGCCGCATGCAGGGCGAGGCGTTGCTGATCGTGGGGGGCGAGGAGGTAACCGACGCGGTAGGCGGGATTGGGCGGCGGCAGGAAGTGGTCGAGGTCATCGCAGTGCTGGACGGGAGTGGGCCAGGCAGTGTCACCGGGGTGTGCTGCGTAGGGGTCGACGACGGCGCACGTACTGAGGCTCTCGTTGTTCCAGGGGGTCATTGCTGTCTCCTCGCCTGCGAATTGCGGATCACAGGCCCAGAGCGCCGCAAGGGTCGCTTCGGTTGCGGCCCCGACCGTAAGTCACGCTGACGGCGTCATCGACTGCTGATCACTTGGTGTGACCAGCAGATGGCAGCCGGCGCCGCACCTCGGCGGCGTCCGGCCGGAAGATGGTGACGGAGTGTCACCCGAGTCCGTGGTCCGGCCGGGCGCTGGCGGGCGTGGCGGCGGGTGGTTCTCGGGGATGGCAACGAAGACGAAGAGCGGTTCACGAGCAGGTTCGGAAAGGTTGACGAAATCCCGTCAGATCGAGTCGATCGGGCGGGACCTCACGGGTCAATACGTCTAGGCGACCGCCAGGTGACATGACGCCGAGATCATCAGTAACGGACGAAGAGTGGGAGTTCATCGGGCCGTACCTGCCGATCGGCGAGTACGGCCCGTATCCCGAGCGGCTGCGGCAGCCTAGTTCGCGCTGTTGTCGGTGCCGGCCTTGGCCGGGTCACCGGCCTCGGAGTTCGTAGTGCCGGCGCCGCCGCCGGTGGGGAGGCTGACGCAGTCGGGCGCCTTGCCCTTGACCAGCACCATCGAGCCGGTGATCCCGCTGGCGGACTCACCGAAGGCGATGAGCGCGGTGTACCCGGTCGGGACCCCCGTCACATCGACGGTGACCGAGCCGTCGTCACCGGTGGCGGCCGTGACGTTGGCCGCCTGGTGGCCGGCTGCGGCCTTCGCCAGTACGTCGATGCCCGTGCAGCCCGAGCGCACCGGCACCGCGACCACCGGTAGGCCCAGGTTGTGGAGCTTGGCGTTGGCTCCGGCCATCCCGGAGGGCCAGCCGACCCGGACGGTCACCGTGCCGTCGGCGTTCTGCGTCACCGCGTAGGCCGGGCTGCTGCCGGTCAGCGTCACCATCGTGGTGGCGGCCACGCCCGCGGTGGCCAGAGCGCCGGCGGTGAGCCACATCGGGCGGCTTCCCCGGCGCGTCGCGGGCGCGGGCGGCTGGGTGTACTGGAGCGTCGGCCCGTGCTCCTGCATCAGGTCGGCGAAGAGCTGGTCTGCGAACTTCGTCATTGTCATCACTCCTGGTCCTGTCGGTCGTTTTCCGTCGTCTTCCGCAACCGGCCGCGCGCCCGCATCAGCCGCATCCGCAGCGCCCCCGGCGACATGCCGAGCGCGGCGGCTGCCTCCTTCGGGCGAAGCCCCGCGATGTCCACCAGCTCCACCACCGAACGGTCCAGCGCGGGAAGCGCGGTCAGCTCGGTCACCACCCTCCGTCCGGCGCGCTCCGCATCGATCCGGTCGAGCAGTTCCTCCACCTGATCGCCGTCCAGTTCCCGGCGCCCGGCCAGGCGCACGGTCTTCTCCCGCTGCTTGCTGTGCGCCTGGCAATGCGCCGCGTAGATCCTCCGCGCGATGCCGAAGACCCAGGAGCGCGCAGTGCCCTTGCGCGGGTCAAAGGTGCCGAACGAGGTGATCACCTGAACAAAGGTGTCCGCAGTCAGATCCGCCACGGTGTGCGGATCGGCACTGCGTCGCGCGAAGTACGCGGTTACCGCGTCCACGTGGGATCGGTAGAGCCGCTCGAACTCGGCGGCGGAGTCGGCGGTGCCGCCCTCGGCGCTGTCGGGGTCATCGCCCACGGGAGGCCGTGGTGGATGTCGTGGCTGAACCAGCTTCTGTCGTGGTTGTGTCGTCGACTTACTCACACCCCCAGTTGCCGATCCGCCGCGAAATCGTCACACACCGACGTTGGACTCCCTCGCCGCGTTCACGGGGCCTTCCCGCACATACGAGGCCCTGCGACTCCGGTCGGAGCAGCCCGTTTCAGTTGTCCGACAACGACAGACCCGTTCAAGAGCCGGCACGATGTCCAGCATGGGCCGGCTGGTGACACCGAGGGAGAACCTCGCATCCTGCCGTCAGCACGCCGCTCTCCAGCGGGAGTCCTTTGACGGTGCCGATCTCGCTTCGGTGCGCTTGCGGCAGTTGTGGTTCACGCGGTGCACGTTTCGCGAGACGGATCTCCGCCAAGCCACCCTCGACGGCTGCTACTTCAAACTGTGCGATCTCCGCGGGGCGAATCTGAGCGGTGCCTCCCTGCGGGGAGCCTCTCTGGCGGGCTGCGATCTGACCGGCGCCGACCTGCGCGCCGCGGATCTGACCGGCGCCCGACTCGGCCGGGTCCTCACCGGTGCCCCACCCCACGGGCTAACGAATGCCACCGACGTCAAGCTCGACAATGCCGTTCTCCGCGATCTCCAACTGGAAGAGGTCATCGGCTGGCCCATCACCAGGTGATCGACTCGCGCCGGAAGCGCGAACACATGCAGTGGGCGTCGACCAAGCCTTGGAATCGATCAACGGCTAGTGCCGCGGCAGGCAACGTTCGCCCCGTCGCGACGCCCGGCACGCACTCTCGCCGCACCGGCCGAAAGCCCAAGTACGTCCAGTACGAG
>NZ_JBFAKW010000158.1:0-20268 GCF_040655955.1 Streptomyces sp. NPDC050263
GTCGCCCGGGAGCAGGAGTACGAACTGCAGTCGGATACGATGACACTCGCCGCATAACATCACGAACTGGTGTCCACTTCTCGGGGGGAACCCCCGCACTCCGGCTGCAGCGGCGGTAGATGGAGGAACATCCTTACACGCGGCACTGACAGTCGGTGCGATGAGACGAAAGTAGGCCCCGATAGTGATCAACCGTCACCATTGGGGCCTACTAGGGAACTTGGGGTCAATCAGAGGTGACAGACCGAGCAGCCGGCCTCGTCGTCATCCGAATCCAGGGCGTCGGACAGGACCTCCAGCAGAGGTCGGTTCGGCTTCACGCGCTTTGCAGCACGATCGAGCGCATCCTGATGCTTCGCCTCGATGTCTTCCCGACGCTCTATTAGCTGGTGCAGTGACTCTCCCTGTGACCAGGTGTAGTCGCGCCCCTGCATGGCGGTCCCTTGGTGCCGGATTTTCTCCTCGTACGCCACGGCCTTGTCGAACAGCTCGGGGTGACGATCCTTCAGCCCGACCCATTCATGCTTGCGCTGGAAGAAGCAGAAGTAGCAGCCCGAGCGGGTGCGCCACTCGTAGTAGCCCGGCAGACCGGTGCCCGCCTCGTCGAGGATGCGGCCGACACCTTCGCGGTCGATGCCGTCCTCGCGGAAAGGGAAGACCGCGGTGATGTTGGGCTTGGTACTGACGTAGCCGAGCCTGTTCTCGTCCGCGCGGATGGCGACGTAGGAGATCACCTCGTCCTCGCCGACCCACTCTTCCAGCGGCTTGATCTTCAGGTTCTTGGTGCACCAGCGCATCTGGGGGCTCGGCAGCGTGCCTTGGTAGACCTCCAGCCAGTGGTCGAAGTCCCGGTCCGTGTTCAGCCTTGTGATGGGCTTGCCGACCGCTGCCTCAAGCTTGTTGAGGTACTCGTAGGTCTCCGGCAGTTCGGCCCCGGTGTCGCAGAAGAAGTACTCCATCTCCGGCACTCGGTCACGCATGTAGATCGCCAACGCGGAGGAGTCTTTGCCGCCGGACAGGCCTAGGACGTGTCGGACCCTCTTCTTGGGAGTGGTGTCGTCGGTCATGGTCACTCCGTCCTCTCGACTGCGGTGTTAGTAGCGGGCTCGGTCACGCGCTGGGCGAGGGCGGCAAGCAGAATGCGGGCGCCGTCCGGACCGAGCATGTTCCTAGCTTGCTCCAGGACACTGACAGCGAGGCTCTCGGCCTCCTGCCGGGACTGCTCCGGGACGTAGATCAGCGTCCGCTGTTCGACGCCGTCGTTGTCCGTGAGCGTGAGCAGGCGCGCTTGGAGGTTCTCGGTCTGGTCGGTGCTCTGTTCGCGACTCTCGTAGAGGTGGCTGACCCGGTCGAGAGCGGCAGCCATCTCCTTGACACGTCGGGAGAAGACGGCCGCATCGTTGTCGGACCAGTCGCCGAGGGCCGAGTTCGACAGCCGAACGATCAGTGGATCGAGCCAGTCATCGTCCGACAGATACTCGTTGAGCGCGATAGCAACGAAGCCGCGCAATTCCAGACTCAGGGAGACTCCGGCGAAGCCCTTGAGCCGTGCGGCAAGCTCACGGCGAAGCTTCGGCAGCGAAGAGGAGACACGGAACTCACGGCTGATGGTCTCGACGACCTCGGCACGCAGTGCCCTCTCCGCCCCGGAGAGTTCCTCCGCTGCGGCAGCGAGCCGTTCTGCGTAACCCTTGTTGCCGCTGCTGCTGATCCGGGCCTCGGGGCTGATCGGATCGAGGCCCAAGGCCTGCGGCAGCGTGTGGAAGAGCAAGTCGTCCGGGTCCTGAGCTGTGAGCAGGACGGTTCGGACAGCGATGGCGTCCTGGCTGATGCGCTTGGTGCGGCGGGCGTAGGGGGTCAGGACCATCACCCGCTCCATCAGCGCTCGGGTCACCGCGAGCAATGCTGGATTACGGAGAGCCTGAGAGCGTGGAGAGTCCACCTTCAGCGCAAGGGACAGGTTCTTTACGACGCTCTGGCGCAGGCCGTCGCCGAGCGGCGTGGACTTAACGGAGAAGCGCTTCGGTGCCTTGAGCATGCGCTCGACGATGTCGGGTGTAAGCCGGGGCAGGTATGTGCCCTCCTCGAACAGCGCTACGTCCTGGCTGCGCAGGATCAGTGCAGTGACCACCAGCAGCGGCACGGCGCCGGCCTTGACGCCGTAGGGCGGCACCATCAGGGCGCGGAAGATCTCGTCGAGATTGGTGCGCTTGTTCGCTGCGGTGAGTGACGCCTCCAGGGCCTCCCAGACCGCGAGGGTGTGCGGATGGGAGTCGCCAGGACGGGAGAAGCCGTAAGGGAACAAGGAGGTGGAGGAGTCGTCGGCGAGAGCCCCCGTGTTCTCCCGGTGCAGGCCCATGTATTCCAGGGCCCCGCTGTACATGGCACGCTCGGCTGGGTGCTTGGCGATGCCGAGATACCGTTCACCGGACTTCAGCAGCATCGCGGTGAGCAGTTCGCGGCGAGCCTTCGCACCCTGGCTGGTGAGTTCGTGGCGACCGAGCATCTCATTGCGGATGTGCGGGGTGGCCGAGAAAACGCGGTCGCAAGCGATCGAGGCCAGTCCGCTGAGGCTGCGGCCCTCGATCACCTCACCTTCGCCGTCGTCGGCGGAGATCCCCGATCGCCACAGTCGCCAGGTCGCACGCTGGGTCTGCGGGTAGAAGGCCGCGTCGAGGAGTTCCAGGAGCTCGCGTTTGGCCCCTGTTGTGCGTTCCCTGATCTCACGCAGTGCCACTGGGTCCAACGACTTGTCGAGCAGCAGCTCCTGGAGGGCTACGAGGTAGGTCGCAGCGCTTACGACGAGTTCTGGTTCCTCGGTGACTCCGAGGACCACCGGCAGCGAGGACTTGACCACGGGTCGGTCCTCGGTCGTGCCGAGGTGGAAGACGAGCAGTCCGTCAGCGTGGTCATTGAGTTCGTTCGGACCCTTGATGCTTTTGGTCTCAGGGCCGGTGACGCGGGTGAACAGGGCGCGCATCATCCCAGTGACCTGGCTGTGGCGTCCGGCGGTGAGCGCCTGCGGCAGGTACTCGCCGAGCCTTTGGATGACGTACGTGTTGTCGAGATGGTTGGTGATGTCCTTCAGACGGCCGTCGATGTCCACGTCCGTGCCGAGCCATGCCCTGTACTCACCGTTGAACTTTCGGTGCACCAGGAAGCCCCGGTCCACCAGGCTCTGCAACTGGTCCTCAAGGGCGGCGAAAGCCTTAGCGTCCGCCCCGTCCGACGGCTCATGCAGCGCAAAGTAGATCATGGCGGCAGTCGCTCGCAGAGCACCGTCCGAGTCGATCAGATTCAGCATGCCGATGGTGCGCAGCAGGTTCTGATCGGCCGTGGACAGTCCGTTGGCCTCGGTGACCCTGGCTTCGATTTCGATCCAGCGCCCAGCGTTGGTGGAGGCCAGGAGGGACGTACGGCCGGAGTCGAGGAAGAAGTCGTACAGCTGCGGCAACTGGATGGTGCTGGCCCGCTGCGGTTCGGCGAGCGAGAACAGATCCAGCGAGCGGCGGACCGTGTTGGGCTCGTCGCTGTTGAGGAAGTTCGTCAGACTGCGGTCGTGCTGGCCGATCTGAGCCGCGAGGAGAGGAGCGGCGACCGCGGTCAGCGGGTGCAGCGGGTAGAGGTCCGCGAAGTCTTGGGCCTTCAGGCCAACAACAGTGTTGAGGCCGTGATGTTCCCAGGCCTTCTCGGCAGCCACGGCCTGGGCCCGGATCAGCTTCTGGCCGGCCTCGGGAGCAGCGGACTGGTCGAGCCGACGGCGCATCAGCTGGACGGCGTCGCCAAGGTGCGGGGTGAAGGTGATGTCCTCGAACCGGCCCTGGATCTTCGCCCACTCGCGGGTCTGCAGCTCGCTGGAGCGGGCGGCGTAGTCCATGAACGACATGTGCTGCAGCGTCATCATGAACAGCGGCAGACCCTGATCGCCGGCGCTCTTCTCGGCGAGTTCCTGCAACAGGAACAGGTCGTCCTTGGTGCTGGCGAACTCGCTGTGACCGGCAAGGTGCTCAAGGGTCTTGCCGAACTCGTCGATGACCAGCAGCAGCGGCTGCAGCGCACACAGGGCCTCGACGGCGTTCAGGATGTCCTGCGGCGACGTCGTTGCAGGGTCGGTGCAGGCGGCAAGGGATGCAGCGACTGCCTTGGGCGGGCGGGTCTTCCAGCGGCGTTGAGCAGCGGTGTGGAGAGCCCGCGACAGCGTCGCGACGAGCGGCTCGCGGCGGGCCGTGGCGACGGCGCCGAGGAAGCCGGCCGGGGCGAGCTGCTCCCGGCCGGCGGGCAGGCGCTTGGCGAGGCTGGGGCTGGTGGCGCCGAGTAGGGACTCGGCTTCGGTACGGCGGACCTTGTCATAACCGAGGAGGGCATCGATGAGGTTGGTCAGGGTGGACTTGCCGGAACCGTAGGGTCCGGTGAAGGACCAGGACCGGGGACGGCGCAAATTACCGAGGGAACTCGTAACGCGTTCGAGGACGTCGACTGCACGCGTGCCGATGTAGAGAGAGTGCAGCTCGGTCTGGACGTCGCGTTCCAGATTGGTCGAGCGCATCTGTGAGCCGACCAAGGCGATGCCGGTGGGGAACTGCGGGCCACCAGGGTTCTTGCCGGCGGCACTGCGCCGCGTGGGGGTCGCGGTGGTCACACGTTCTCCTCGGTCAGGGCGAGCTGTGGCTCGACGACGTCTTGGTTCTTTCGCTCACGCTTCTCGGCGTCCGCGAGCTTGGGGTACTTGCGTGCCCACTCCTCGCGGGTGGGGAACCCCGGCCGTGACCGGACCTGGTCGTACTGATCGTCCAAGACGTCCCAGGCCAACTCGAACGGATCAGATGAGAACGCGAGGCTTTGCTGCCCGATCGCCTCGACGATCTGCAGCCCCGAGTGATCACCGGAGACTTTCTCCAGGGCGGCGGCGATATCCGGTTCGCGGATACGGAACGCGCGGCCGGGACCCCCGTGTTCGTTGGCGAGGCGGGCGAGCGAGATGGAGCCAGCACCGCGGGTTGTGCGGGCCGCGTAGTCAAGGCAGGCGTACGCCACGATCCGGGCCGGCAAAGAGGTGCGAACACCGGTGGTGAACTGCCATTCCATCTTGCCCCGCTGCCCAACCTGCTCCAGTAGCCCGAGTTCACGGAAGGGGCAGGCGAGCAAGTCCTCAAGCGCGCCTGGGGCGCCGATCTTCCCTCGGGGCGCGGGGGCGTACATCTTGGTGATGCAGTCGACGTCCTTGGCGATGGAGGCTTCCACCGGCCCTTCGGGGAAGGACAGGTTGACGTGACGCACGATCAGCTGTGTCAGATCCTCCGCTGTGAACCGGGAGAACGGCGCGATCTGGAAAGCGACATACCAAGCCGGAGCCCAGCTCTTGGCACCCGGCCGGGAGCAGAGGAGCCACCAGTGCAGCAACCACAGGCTGCCGGTCTCTTCCAAATAGGGGTCGGCTCCACGCTCGTCGAGCAGCCATCGCGCCTCCCACGTCGGGAACGACAACATGGCGCGCGAATTGGTGTCGTCGCCATAGTGCTCGCGGGTGAGCTTGAACGCTCGGGACCAGTAGCGCATGGAATAAACCATGTTCTTGCCGACGCCGAGCTGCACCGGAGCGTCATCCGCGAGGAACGTCTCAGGGTTGTCCTTCACCTGCATGTACGCCTTGTGGAGCCACCCAAAGCGCGGCGCGAACGTCTCATGGCGCGCGAAGGAGGAGTGGGCGGCTTCCGCGAGCCGAGTGTCTGACATGCGGGATTTCTCCGTGTCCGTTCAGGTTTCAGTTGGTTTCAAGGCTCATGCGCCAAATCAGATCGGGACCGACAGGAGTTTTCGCACCTTCCGCACGGCCCGGACGATGGAGGGCACCGCCCGATCCACATCGTGCTCCGTGGTGGCGTACCCCAGGGACAACCGCACCGTGGAGTCCGCTTCTTCCCGACTGCGCCCCATGCCCAGGAGCACATGGCTGGGAGTTGGTGCTCCGGCAGCGCACGCGCTCCCCTCGGAGGCCGCCACATCCGGCATGCCAGCGAGCACCGCATCAGCCGGCGCGCCGTGGAACGTGATGCTGGTAACCCCAGGAAGCCGCTGACCGATCGCGCCGTTGATCCGGCAATCGCCGGCCTGCTCAACGAGCGTGCGTTCCAGAGAGTCGCGCAACTGTGCGATTCGAGTCCCGTCACTGATCAAGTCGCGGCGGGAGGCTTCTGCCGCTGCTCCCGCACCCGCGATACCGGCGACATTTAGGGTTCCGGCCCGCCAGCCGCGCTCTTGCCCGCCGCCGAAGATCAGTGGGCGGTAGGGCAGGGCAATGCCGCGGCGAACAAACAGCGCACCGACGCCCTGCGGCCCTCCGAACTTGTGAGCTGACAGCGACAGCAGATCCACATCGCTCTCCAGCAGGTCGATCGGCAACCGGCCGACCATCTGAGTCGCGTCGGTATGGACCAGGGCGCCGGCCGCATGGGCAGCTTTGACGATCGGGGCGAGGTCCGTCAGGACGCCCGTTTCGTTGTTGGCGGCCATCAACGAAACGATCGCTACGCTACTTGCGGCCAGCGCGAGGTGGAGGCCGTCCAGATCCACCAGGCCGTCTTCGTCGACCGACAGCAGCATGAGCGACTCGGGGGCGTCGCTTGTCAGGGCCCTAGCGGTCTCCAGTACTGCGGGGTGTTCGACTGCGCTCGTCACGAGAGCCCCGCCCGCGCTGAACGCCGCACGTAGAGCGAGATTGTTCGCCTCGGTGGCCCCGGAGGTGAAGACGATCTCCCCGGGAGAGCAGTTGAGTAGATTGGCCACCTGACGACGGGCCACATCGACGCGCAGTGCCGCATCGCGACCCGAGCGGTGTGTGCTTGAGGCGTTACCCACGGTGCGCATGGCGTCAAGAGTGGCTGCGACGGCCTCGGGGCGTGTCGGTGCGGTCGCGTTGTAGTCCAGGTATGCCAGATCTGAATCAAGATCCTGTTCTGTCATGCTCCACCCCGCCTTGCGACGCTCTGTTCGCTGAGCTGGCGGAAGTCGTCGCCCGGTGCGACTGCTTCCACCAGTAGTACACCGAGATCCTAGCCGGGCGAGGATGCAGGTGTGGTAACCGGTCGGGTTTGTGCAGTTCGGTGCCCGTGTTGCATGCGCTCTTGAGAACTAATGTTCGCATGGGTGAGGGCTGATGCCCACAGCTGAAGTGGGCGCCGGGAAGATGGAGTTGAGTTCTCCGATGGCCAGATCGCATCGGCTGGTGAGAGCCGGTGGTGCGGATTCCGTCGAGGGTCCTGCGAGTGTCAGTGGTCCCCACTAGGGTTTGTGCGCAGGTCGTGGCGCACCTCATGCGCGCCGTGATGTGACGCACGCAGAGACAAGGGATCAAGGTTGCGGGAGATACTGGGTGTTCATCAGGCAGGTACGAGTCAGGGAACACCATGACCGGATCTCCAGGCATCGCGTTTCAGTCGCTCCTCGACGCAGCTCCCGTGGCCTATGTGAGGAGGCTGCTCGGTGAGCACGCCTGCGAGCTGCTCGATCTGCTTCACGGCGGGAACGGGACCGAAGAGACCCTCCGCAAGGTTGCAGCCTCGGCCGTGTCGCCAGAACAGCTGATCAGTAACCCCGAAGAGAGAGCAGAGCTCCTGCAATTGATGCCCGATGCCAAGCGGGCGGAACTCGCTGGCCGGCTCGGCTTCGAAGGTACAGACAAACCGGGCACCTTCCTTGAGGAGCAGCCGTGGTCGCTTGAACAGCGCCGTACGCTTCTCGGCTTCCTCGGCCTGGTCGTCGACCGGGCGCCCGAGGCCCCCGTCTCCTTCCGCAGCAGCAGTCAGCCCGCCTACGCGATGTTCCCCCACCAACGGCTCGCTGCCAGCAAGGTGCGGCGCCTGCTGTACTCCGGGGAACGCCGGGCCGTGCTGCATCTGCCGACCGGCGTCGGGAAGACCCGCACAGGCATGAACCTCATCTGCGACCACCTGCGTCAGGGCGAGCCGACCGTCGTAGTGTGGCTGGCTCGTGGCCGAGAGCTTCTGGAGCAGGCCGCAGAGGAATTCGAGCGGGCATGGGGCGCCCTGGGCAACCGTGAAACCACCGTCCTTCGGATGTGGGGCGATTCTCCCACCAATCTCGATGGCCTGACGGACGGGATCGTCGTGCTCGGTCTCGACAAGGCCAGCGCAGCCGCCAAGGCTGATCCGACCTTCCTGGACCGGCTCGCCCTGACCGCCACGCTCACGGTCTTCGATGAGGCCCATCAGGCCATCGCCCCCACCTACCGCAGGATTGTCGATTCGCTCACGCTACGTAGCGACGCTAGCTTGATGGGATTGACAGCCACCCCGGGCCGCACCTGGGCCAACATTTCCGAAGACGAGAAGCTGTCCGATTTCTTCGCCCGCCAGAAGGTGATGCTGGAGATCGACGGCTACGACAACCCTGTTACCGCCCTCATTGAGCAGGGGTACCTCGCACGGCCGGACTTCCGCACCGTGGCTGCCGACTCCGGCATGCAGCTCAGTACGCGGGACAAGCAGGCACTGGCCGCATCCTTTGATATCCCCGAAGCTTTGATCGGGCGGCTTGCCGACAACGTGCAGTGGAACCTGCAGGTGGTACGCACCATCCTCGACCTGAGCCAGCATCACCGCCGGATCCTGCTGTTCGCCGCCTCCGTCGAACACAGCCGACTGCTGGTCGCCATCCTGTCCGTATTCGGACTCGACGCCGAACAGGTCACCGCCGAATCCTCACCACGGCACCGCGATCGGGTCATCAACCGTTTCAAGGGCACCGGTACTCGGCCGATGGTCTTGTCCAACTACGGTGTTCTCACAACTGGATTCGACGCCCCGGCGGTGAGTGCTGCTGTCATTGCACGACCCACCCGTTCCCTCGTGCTCTACAGCCAGATGGTCGGACGGGTCATCCGCGGGCCCAAAGCCGGCGGCACCCCGAATTGCGACGTAGTGACCGTTGTTGATCCCACACTCCCGGGCTTCGGAGACGTGGCAGACGCATTCACCAACTGGGAAGACGTGTGGAAGGCCCCATGACATCCAAGTACTCGATCGTGACGCCGGATCTAACGGTCAAGGCACTGCAGGACAGCGGCTATAAGTCGACGGCTCATGCCATCGCCGAATTGATCGACAACGGAATCGAGGCCGGCGCCGAACTTGTCGAGCTGTTTGCCGTGGAGGCCGTCGACCGGCCCGGATTGAGGGGGCGGCATCGTATCGAGAAGATCGCTGTTCTGGACAACGGCAGCGGTATGGGCGCGGAGACGCTTCGGCACTCCCTGCGTATTGGCGCTGGCACCCGCCAGGGTCGCAACGGGATAGGGCGTTTTGGCGTCGGGCTGCCCAACTCCAGCATCTCTCAGTGTGATCGGGTTGATGTCTGGTCATGGACGAACGGTCCCGATAACGCACTCCATACCTATCTCGACCTCAAGCAAATTGCCACGGGGGGCCTTGAAGAGGTACCCGAACCCAAGCCCGATAGTCTCCCAGACGAATGGCAGGCGCTGGCTGAGGGTCTCGGCCCTACCGGAACCCTCGTGCAGTGGAGCGAGCTGGAGCGGGTGCAGTGGCGGGGCGCTGAAACGACGCTCAACAACACGGAGGCCTTGATCGGACGCATCTACCGGCGTCTGATCGCGAAGGGGACGCGCATCAAGCTCGTCCCCGCCCGAGGTTGGGCTCAGCTGCCGGGCTGCCGGTATGCGAGGATCAACGACCCGCTGTACCTAATGACCCCCAGCGCAACACCCGAACCCTTCGACGTGCGACCGATGTTCCGCGCCCATGGAGGGGGGAACGCTGGCGAGATCGGCGTCGAACGGTTTTGGGTTCGAGCTCCAGACGGCAAGGATTACCCCGTCCTCGTCCGTTCCTCCATTGCGGTAGATGCCGCGCGTCGTCCCGACGTTGAGGGTGCCCGGTGGCCCACCACCATCTCGTCGAGCCTCAATCCTGGTGACACGCCTTGGGGCAAGCACGCAAGAAGGAACCTCGGCATTTCGCTGATCCGTGCCGACCGGGAACTTGACCTCGACACGGGCTGGGTCAACCCTTCTAGCCCGGTTGAGCGCTGGTGGGGCATCGAAATCGATTTTCCTCCGGCCCTCGACGAGGTCTTCGGCGTTACCAACAACAAGCAGGCAGCCACTACCTTCTCCAGCCTGGCGAACTTTAATTGGAGAGATGATGCTGCAGGACTATCCTGGGAAGAGTTCCGCGAGCAGCTGCGGGATGAGGGAAATCCACGGCTTCCTCTCATCGAGATCGTCTACCATATTCGGGAGAAGTTGATCGGAAAACTCCGATCAGACCTGGATGTACAGACCCTCGGGACAGGTACAAGCCGCAAACGGCATGAAGCGGTTGAAAGCAAGGTTGAAGAAGCGGTCAAGCGCCGCAGTCGTGAGACTCAGCCGAGTCTGACGACCAAGCTCTCTGAAGAGATCACCACGGAGGAGAGCAAGGAGCTGCAGCTTAAAAGCCTTGTGGAGACACATCATTACACTCCGGTGGACGCAAGGCGGATCACCGAAGAGACCATGTCGCAAGGCAAACACGTTCGCTTGATCACCAGCCGAAACCCTGACTCTCCGTCATTCTTCAACGTCGAGTACATCCCGGGTGTGCTGCAGGTTGCCCTGAACATGGACCACGCTGTCTACAGCGATTTGATCGCGGTGCTCGACTCCGACATCGAGGGTGCCACGCGAGAGCAGCTCGCCGAGCGTCTCGCCAGCGCAGCCAGCGCTTTCAAGCTCCTTCTCTTTTCCTGGGCGCGCTTCGAGGACGAACAGCCGGAACTGCCTCGCAAGCGTGCCAAGCAGATGCGCCAGGACTGGGGTCGAATCGCCAGTGAGTTCCTCGGCGCCAGTGACGCAGACGATGAGGACGAAGAGTGAGGGAGGACCACATCTGGCGGCAGATCGAGCAGATGCTTGCCTGTGCGACTCAGCGGGTCGTCCTGGCTGCCCCATTTATAAAGAAGGACGTTTTCGAGGCTGCCCTCGCTGCTATCCCAAGCCACGTACAGGACATTCAGTGTGTCACTCGCTGGTCGGTCGCCGAAGTCGCTGCAGGTGTCTCGGATCCGGAAATCGCAGACCTGGCAGCGGCCGACGGACGCGTTTCCATCGCGTTGTGTCACAACTTGCACGCCAAGCTCTACGCTGCTGATGATGTATGCCTGATTGGGTCGCCGAACCTCACGGGTAAGGCCACAGGCCTTGTTCCCGACTCGAACATCGAGCTGTTGATCGAAACCAGTACGGCGCACCCCGAAGTGCAGCGTTTGCTCCGTGTTATCAAGGACACGGGGGTACCCGGGACGATAGACCTTGCGCATCAGATCAGGAAACAGGCCGACCTCTTCCAAGCAGACGAGGAAGCTCCGCGAGTGCTCGTCGCTGGCCATGACGAACGCCCGATTCCATGGCTGCCGGAGACCAGAAACCCGACAAGGCTTTATGGCGTGTACAACGGACGACACGGCAAGATCGGTCGCGATGTACTTGCCGGGATCCTTCGGGATCTCGCGGCCCTCGACGTGGCTCCAGGGTTGGGTGAGCAGGCGTTTGGCAATGCCGTCCTGTCCCGACTCCGGGCTATTCCTGAAGTCCAGCGCCTCGTTGAGGCGGGACGTCTCAATATGGACGATGTCCAGCGAGAATTGATGGGCAGTGTCGGTTGCACGGAGGAGCGGGCCCGTAGGTCCACAGAGACAATCGCCGAGTGGCTGCGCTACTTTGACGAGATCCATCTCGTGCCCATCGGCCCGTGGGAGATTCGGCAAGGTCGACAGGTCATGTGACGCAGTCCTGTACCCATGGCGATGCGGCTGTGGGTCCAAAGAGGTGCTAGTGCCAGAGCTCGGCGAGGCCAGCTGATGCTGGAGGCCAGGAGCGTTACCTTTAGCCCGCTGGTACTGGTTGCCGCGACTATCGAAAGGGTGCAGGGCATGGCTGCGGCGCGTACCCCATACCTGCTCGGCCATACCGAGATTGCCGCACTCTACGACGTCAAGCGGCAGACCTCGCAGCTCTGGCGTACCGAGGGGACCCTCCCGGAGCCAGACCTTCTTGCCTCTGGAAATCCGTACTGGTTGCTCGCTACCGTCCTGCGTCTCGACGGACACTCAGGCCGCGTGGCAACTAGCGATCGGTTGCGTGCATACCGAGAACGCCAGCCTGACGGGTACGAGGTTGACGACAAGTCCCGCCTACCTGTGATCCTAGGCATCAAGGAGGTCGCTGTGGTCTGCCATGTTGATGAGCAGACCATCTCTCGTTGGCGTAACCGGAAGACCATTGCCGAGCCTGACCTTTCACTGTCAGGATCCCCTCTCTGGCTCCTGGAAACGGTCCTGAACGATGCCGCCCGTCGCGGGCGTGATGTCAGAGCAGAAGATGTCGAGCGAGTCAGAGCTGGCGGCCACGCACTACAAAAGCCGCGCGGCCGTAAGACGACGCCTCCGTCGTCGCCGCCGCCGAACAAGCCGTTGCCCCTGTCGCAGACCTTCCAGCCAGGTGAAGAGGCGGAAGCTGCGCAGTTTGTATCCCAGGCGCTCGCGGAGGGGCTGTCCGTGGTGATCCGGCCCAAGCGCTGAGGTTAGCCGCTCCCGTCCGATGCTCGGCCTCCATCAGGGTCACACCTTTCCGCGTTGTGGTGGCGCTTCAGCCGTCATGAGAGTAACACTTGACTTCAGAGTTTGAGTCAATAGAGTCTCTCCTACTTCGATCAAGCGCCCCCAGGAGTCTCCCTGTCATGCCCCAATGCGAACGCCCGCCTGACCGATCACCCGTCGCCTCTGCCTCCGATGGAGAGGGTCCGAAACGGGGACGCGACTACTTGAGAGTCATCTCCTTCGGGGGCGGCGTTCAGTCGACGGCCCTCCTCGTCCTCGCTGCCCAAGGGCACATTGACTACTCGACTTTCCTGTTCGCCAACGTCGGGGACGATAGCGAGCACCCCTCGACCTTGGCGTATATCCGTGACGTCGCAGTGCCATACGCCGCAGGCGCCGGCCTCGACCTCCAGCAGCTGCATCGTCGCCGGCGCGATGGCGCCACGGAGACCCTCTGGCAGCGGCTCAACCGTCCGGATACGCGCTCGATCCCCATTCCCGTGCGCATGGCCAATGGGGCACCGGGCCGTAGGTCCTGTACAGCAGATTTCAAGATCAAGGTCATCGGGCGGTGGCTTCGGGAACACGGAGCCACCGTGCGGGATCCAGCGACTGTCGGCATCGGGATCTCGCTCGACGAGATTCATCGCGCCAACAGACGTAGAAAAGAGCCATACGAGGAGATCGAGTACCCACTGCTCGATCTCGGTCTGCGCAGATCCGACTGCGAGCACATAATTGCGGAAGCCGGGCTGCCCGTCCCACCCAAGAGTGCCTGCTTCTTCTGTCCGTTTCGGACCGTCGAAGCCTGGAAGCAGCAACGTAGGAATGAACCAGAGCTGTTCGCCAAGTCAGTTCAGCTCGAAGCGGTCTTGAACGTGCGCCGTGAGGCCATCGGCAGGGACGCGGCCTACCTCACCCGCTTCGGCTTGCCCCTCGCGGACGCTATACCGGCCGATCAAGCTGAATCGTGGCCCGACGATGAAGGTGGCGGCGGCGGTTGCGATTCAGGCTGGTGCATGACTTGAATGGCTGCGCATGACAGGTGACCGTGCTCACGTCATACGGCCGCTTCACTCGCAAGGCGCGCCAGGGTAGGACCAACGGCGTTCGACCGGACTCCAGCCGGTTGAGGATGCCAAACGGCCGACCATGGCTGAGCCTCGCTGGCCGGATGTCAATCCGATCGCGAGCAAAATCTTCGGACATCGAACTGTGGCCGGGGGCACACCTGCTGCAGAGTCTGATCGGTTCCTCTTCCGAAAGTAAGGCGAAGCGTCATCCTACGGCGCTATGCCTGGTACTTGAACCGTGCCTCGGCGTCTACGAGTTGGTCCTGCGCTGGTTCCCCACTGGCCCAGTCCAGTCGATCGCACCCTCCCCGCTACTCATGGTCGATATGGTTATTGACCATGAGTAGTTGGCAGGGTTCCCAGTCGGGGAGCGAACGCGTGTGGAGCCCGCGGCCGTCGGTGATTCCAGATGTCACCCAGGATGCGGTGATCGTCGTCCCTGGAATCATGGGCAGTGAACTACGAGATGCCAAGACGGGAAACCCGCTGTGGGGGCTGGACGTCCGGGTGTTGGAACGGGCATGGCGGCGTGGGGACGGCCTGCAGGGTCTCCATGCCACGGAAGAGGAGCTGGAGGGCAGAACCGGCAGAGTGTCCGCCACTCGTCTGCTGACCCGGCCTGCCTGGGCCCCCTTCCTGCGGGGAATCGAGCCGTACTCGGACTTGCTGGGGACCATCACGGAGGCCGCTGCCGCCCCGGAAGCGGTGCTGGCTTTCCCGTATGACTGGCGCTTGCCAGTCGAGCACAACGGGGCGTTGCTGGCGGCAGCGGCCCGAAAGCATCTTCTGCAGCGGTGCCTCCAAGTCGAGGCAAGCGCCAATCTTCGGGCTCTATGCGAGGACCGTCCCCCGCGTCTCGTCTTTGTGGCGCACTCGATGGGCGGTCTGCTTACACGCGCGGCCTTGGCCCGCGAGCCCGACCTCATCCCTGATACGCGCGCTGTCATCAGCCTAGGCACGCCCTTCCTCGGTGCCGCCCAGGCCGTGGTCATCCTCAATGGCGACCGAGCCAAGCCCTTGCCGGCTCTCCCGCCGCGACGGATGCAGGCACTGGCGGCCACGTTGCCGGGCGTGCATGACCTGTTGCCCAGCTATCGTTGCCTCGACGAGGGATTGGAGATCGCGCGGCTCTCGCCCGAGATCGTCGAAGCGATCGGAGGCAGTAAGGAACTGGCGGCCCGTGCGCTGGAGTTCCAGGAGCGCATCCGCACAACTGCCCCGGGACTGCCTGGGCACCGGGCTGTGATCGGCATCGCCCAGCCCACGGTCCAGAGCCTGCGTATTGACAACGGCATCGTTCATGCCCAGTACGAAGCCTTCCGGGCGCACGGCGACGGATTGCTGAGGCGGGACGCCGACGGTGTGCCGATCCGGCAAGACAGGACAGGCGACGGCACCGTCTACCGCGACGCGGCATCGACCAGCACGCCCAACTCCACGACCTATCTGCCAGTTCAGCACGGAGCCCTGGCCAAGAACAGCACAGCACTCCGCTACGTCCACGCAGTGCTGACCGAGCATGACGAACACCTCGGGGCCCCAATGGGCAGTGGCGATCTGGGTTTGATCCTGCCCGAGGAGGGAGTGATGGCCGAGCAACCATGGATGCTGCGGGTAACCGGTCGACCCTCGCCAGCGGGGGTGACCTGTCGCGTCGAGGACGTCGCGACAGGCAGATCGATTGCTCGACCGCAACTATCGGGCCGCGACGGCGAACTGGTCGCCCAGATCACTCTGTCGGACATAGGCCTGTACCGTGTGCGCCTGGACGCTGGCGGCAGTGCCCCGGTGACCCAGCTGGTCCTGGCCCTTGCGCCAGAGGACTTGGGCTGAGGCCGCCTGATGCCGACACCCCCTCCGCTGGAGTTTTTCGTAGTCGACATTAGCGACTACAAATACCACCAGCCCTTGCATACAGCTGAGGAAGTCAAGGCCGTCACTGCGGCCCTCGCCGCCTTTGCGCCCTGTCCGAGCCCTTGGAAAGTCATCGGGAGCGAACGCACCGCCGACGCTGTTCAGGAACGTCTGAGCGAATGGGCCACCCCATCCAGCAATGGCAACACCTTCCTCTATTGGATTAGCCATGGCGAGAGCGACGGCGAGGACATGGCCCTCCTCGCCCACGCTGGCAGTCCGCACCCGCTTATCCACAGCGGCATCTCACCGGATGATCTCCTCGGGTATCTGACGGCTCGGCAGAACCACCCGGATGCAGAAGGCACATGGGCCATCGTGGTCATCGATGCCTGTAAGTCAGGCCGCTTTGTTGAGCTCCTCAGCGCCCGTGCGTTGCTGAAGAGCAACGGTCCGCGCAACTTCCTGCTCGTGTCGACCTCCGAGGACGGGAACGCGAACCTTGGTGCCTTCCGTCACGCCTTGGAGACTGTCCTCGGCACTACTTTCGCGGCAGACAGCACCATTGATCTACGGGCTCTCGGCGATGAACTCCAACGGAATCTCCGCGGTTGCCCGGTCGTGCCCCACACTAAAATGGGACGAGCTCTGCTCCATAGGATTGTCCCTGCAGCGGCCGGAGCAGTCACAACAACGCTCGACGTGCTCGCCGAGATCCAGGCGGTCATCGACCAGCTGCCGCCAGACGAGCAACGTCACTTCATCCCCAAGGCAACGGGTGCTGAACTCGGCGAACTCGCTTGGTACTTCGAGGGGCGCGAAGAGGAGCGCGACACCATCCTGCGTTGGCTTGACACCGGTGCCGACGGAATGTTGGTGGTTACTGGCACCGCAGGTTCAGGTAAGTCCGCGCTTTTGGGGCACATCCTGCTCCACACCCGCCCCAAGCTTAGGAGCATCCTCCTCCGCACCGGCCACCTCCAACCGCTCCCAGCGGGAGTCCCCTGTCCCAGCGATCCTTTCGACGCTGTCATCCACTTATCCGGTGCCACCCCCCAAGAACTGATCGCACGCATCGCGCTCGCTGCTCAGCTCAGGGAGATACCGCGTGATCTGCTCCTGAACGAGCAGATCGAGTGGCTTCTCGACGGGCTAGCACAACGCGCGCTGCCCTTCGGGGTTTTGCTGGACGCGCTTGACGAGGCCCACGCGCCGCTGGTGATCGCCGACCAGATCATCCGTCGTCTCGCCGAAGTCCCTGGCACGCGAGTTGTAATCGGTACGCGCCGTTCTACCAAGGAAGGGCCTGATCTCCCGCCGCAAGTGGACAGGGACCTCCTTGACGCACTCGACATGAACGGCGCGGACTCCGACCTCGCAAAGTCGGTAGTGAGCGTTAACCGCGATTCACTAGCGATGGTTCGCTACGTCCGCCGCAAACTGGAGACGGCAGAGAAACTCGGCAGGCTCACGGCGTCATCCCAACAGATCACAATGGCAGCGTCCGAACTCGGTGACAGTGGCCGGGAATTCCTCTATGCCCGCTTGGCTGTACACGAGGTTATCCATGACTCGAACCTCCTCGACGACTTGACATCCCTGCGCAACAGCAGCCACAGACAACTGTTTGCTCGCGCGGCGCAGAGGCTCTCGATGCGTAACCCAGCTTTTCGACCCCTACTCCATGCCTTGGCGCTTGCGCAAGGACGTGGGTTGTCACTCCGGGACGGAATCTGGGCGACGCTTGCCACTGCTGTGGCTCCTATGGGTGTGACGATTAACGACGAGGTAATTCATGACCTGACCGTAGATGCGGCGCCCTATCTCATGCTCGACGCCGAGGCTGGGCAGACCGTCTACCGGCTCGCCCATCGAACCTTTATCGAGTATTTCAACTCAACTGGAGAGAAGCGTGAGAACCTCCACCAACAGATCACGGAAGCCCTGACCTGCGATGGTGACTTGCGCCTGCCCAAAGCAGAACTCAACCCCTATGTCATCTATCATCTACCCGCTCACGCGGCTCAAGGACAACTTCCGGCATGGGAATATCTCGCACAACACACCCGTGTGCTGGACCGTCTTGATTCCACTAGCATCACCAGCCAGGTCATGACTCACGCCTTCGGACGAGTTACCCTCCCACCAGCCATCGCCGGGGCGGTGGCCTCGCAGCATATGGCCGTCACGAACAGTCAAGGCGATCGCCGTGGCCTCCGAGAAGTCGCCACCGCACAAACCACCGGATCCTTCGACCGGTCACAGGGTGAGCCGGACGACACCCTTCCCACCTGGTCAGTCACCTGGGCTCGACTCAACACCAACCCTCTGCACCTGACTCTGCGTGGTCACACTCGTGGGGTGCGGGCGGTGGTGGCGTTTCCCATGCCGGACGGCCATACCTTGCTCGCTGCCGGCGGCGACGACGGTGCCGTCCGGATCTGGGATCCTCTGACTGGCACTGCTTTCGGTGAACCGTTGCGTGGTCACATCGGTGGGGTGTTTGCGGTGGTGGCGTTTCCCATGCCGGACGGCCGTACCTTGCTCGCTGCCGGCGGCAATGACGGGACGGTGCGGATCTGGGATCCGGTGGCTGGTGCTGAGGTTGGTGAACCGCTGCGTGGTCACACTCGTGGAGTTCGTGGGGTGGTGGCGTTTCGCGCGCCCGCGCCCGACGGACGCACTCTGCTCGCTGCCGGCGGTAATGACGGGACGGTGCGGATCTGGGATCCGGTGGCTGGTGCTGAGGTTGGTGAACCGCTGCGTGGTCACACTCGTGGAGTGCTTGCGGTGGTGGCGTTTCCCGTGCTGGATGGTCGCACTTTGCTTGCTACCGGCGGCGACGATGGTGCGGTGCGGATCTGGGATCCGGTGGCTGGTGCTGAGGTTGGTGAACCGCTGCGCGGCCACACCGGCGGAGTGCGTACGGTGGTGGCATTTCTTGCGACGGATGGCCGCACTTTGCTTGCTACCGGCAGTGACGACGGGTTGGTGCGGATCTGGGATCCGCTGACCGGCACTGAGGTTGGTGAACCGCTGCGCGGCCACACCGGCGGAGTGCGTACGGTGGTGGCGTTTCCCGCGCTGGCTGGCCGCACCCTAATCGCTACCGGGGGAATCGACGGGACGGTGCGGATCTGGGATCCGCTGACCAGCACAGTCGGCGAACCCGGGTCTGGCTACGTCGGAGGGGTGGGCACGGTGGTGGCGTTCCCCGCGCCGGATGGCCGAACTCTGCTCGCTACCGGCGGCAACAATGGCACGGTGCGGATCTGGGATTCTGCGACCGGGATTTCTGACGGTACACCGCTGCGCGTCCACAGCGGTGGGGTGGTCGTGGTGGCGGCGTTTCCCGCGCCGAACGGTCATACCCTTATTGCCACTGGCGGCGGCGACGGGTTGGTGCGGATCTGGGATCCGCTGACTGGTGCTCCCTTCGGTGGACCGCTGGCCGGCCACGTCGACGGGGTGTTCGCGATGGTGGTGTTCCCCGCACCCGACGGCCGCACCCTGCTTGCTACCGGCGGCCTGGACGGGATGGTGCGGATCTGGGATCCGCTAACCGGCACCATGGTCGGTGAACCGCTGGCCGGCCACGTCGGCGGGGTGTTCGCCGTGGCGGCCTTCCCTGCCTTGGACGACCGTACGCTGCTTGCCGCAGGCTGCGGCGATGGGATGGTGCGGATCTGGGATCCGCTAACCGGCACCATGGTCGGTGAACCGCTGCCCAGCCACAGGGACGAGGTCTTCGCGTTGGTGGCGTTTCCCGCGCCCGACGGCCGTACTTTGCTAGCTACCGGCGGCGGCGACGGGTTGGTGCGGATCTGGGATCCGCTGACCGGCACTGAGGTCGGTGAACCGCTGCCTGGCCAGAGCGGCGCAGTGGTTGCAGTGGTGGCATTTCTCGCGGCCGATGGCCGCACCCTGCTCGCCACTAGCAGCAACGGGATAGTACGGATCTGGGACCTGGAAACTTCAACGAGCTCGGTTCTCCCGCTGACTGTCCACGTGCTTGGCCTCGCTAGTGTCGACGGAAGCCTCGCTCTGGTGGGACCAGACGGAGCCCTGATGACTAGATGGCACGGAGGGAGCGATCCTTCGACGTGACGCTGAGCTCGATCGAGTGGCCGGCGATTGCGGCCATTCACATCTGCTTGCCACGGGGTAGACCGTGAACAGGACGCCCTACATAAGCCCGGTCGTCCACCTGCCTTGGTCCGGGAGCCCGCGAAAGCCAGGGGAAGCAGCGGGGGTGCAGCGGTCACGACCGACCATCCCTCAGCTACCAGGACGTCGGATGAGCCGGTGTCCCCGCAGGGCCCGGCCGCAGCGGGCAAGTGCTCGCTCCCAACCCTCCTCGTTGCCGATGAGGTGTGGTTCCTCGTAGAGACCGGCTCTAACCTCGGCATCGGTAAGACGTTGATACTTCGGTACATCGGGGTCGTCCGGCGCGAGAAACTCATGCTTGCGGTGGAGTAGCGGACGGTTGGCTGAATCTGCGTAGGACATGAAGGACGACTTCAGGTTCTGCAGGTCAACGCTGTACGACGAGGCCAAACGGGGATGGGGATCTGCATCGAATGCTGGGTAGTCGAGCCAGCTGGCTCCGCGTCCCTGGTGACGTAGCTTGACGATGTCGGGGGCGGCTGAAATTTGACCCATTTTGGGCGGTTGAAACGTGACCCCCGTGTCGTTGGTTGCTGTCGGTCAGTCGGTTTCGGTCGCGGCG
>NZ_JBFAKW010000159.1:0-19928 GCF_040655955.1 Streptomyces sp. NPDC050263
CCTCGTACTGGACGTACTTGGGCTTTCGGCCGGTGCGGCGAGAGTGCGTGCCGGGCGTCGCGACGGGGCGAACGTTGCCTGCCGCGGCACTAGCAACCGAGGGTGCGGTGTCAGCCTCAGCACGATCAACCACGGGGCCACGGTCCTCACTTGCCAAAGCCCCGGACGGGTTCACCCCGCCCGGGCCCCTGCGCTCGGACCGGCCCGAGCACCCCCGAGCACTACGGCCGACGTCGTTCACCGGGACTCGTCGACCAACCGGCGTGCGGCCACCTCCGCTCCGTCGGTGCGGAGCCGGCTGCCCAGGAACTTCGCACGGGCCCGGGTCTCGGGTGACAGAGCGGTCTTGAGCGCGATGCCCAGAGATTCGACGGTCGTGGTCGGAGCGTCGAGGGCCGCACCGAGGTCCAATGCCGCCACCCGGCCTGCCCAGTAGGGGTTGTCCGACAGTTGGAGAGGTATCACCACTTGGGGCGTGCCCGCACGGGCCGCCGTCAGCGTCGTACCCGCGCCGCCGTGGTGGACCACAGCGGCCAGCTTGCCGAACAGGTTCTGATGGTTGGCCTCGCCGATGGCGAAGCAGTCGTCCCCACCGTCGACGAGATCCAGGTCCGCCCACCCGCGGGACACGAGCACGCGGTGCCCCTGTGCGCGGATCGCCTCGACGGTCATGCCTCCGACGCCTTCGGCCGGGGACATACTGCCGAAGCCGACATAGACCGGTGGGGTGCCCGCGTCCAGGAACCTCGCCAGGTCCGCCGGGAGGGGCCGTTCGTCCGGGAGGGTCCATGCTCCGGTCTGTGCGACGTGGAGCCCGGGGGTCTCCCGCCACGGTCCCAGGACCGGGTCCGCCGCCAACCACGGACGGTCGGTGAGGATGTGATCGCGCACGTTGTCCACCAGCGGTAGACCGAGTGCTGCCCGGTGGCTGTTGAGTGCCTCGCCGAACTGCGCGTTGACGTTCTGGGCGTCCGACTCCCACAGCGTCCGATTGTCGGCGACCTCGGGCTCCGGCCAGCCCGGCCGCGGTGGCGGCGCGTGGTGCGGCGACGGCAGGTGGACCGCCGCATAACTCACGTACACGTAGGGGATACCCGCGGCCTCGGCCACGGATCGCGCGGCGACCTGCCCCAGACCTGCCGCCACCACCACGTCACATCCGTCGAACGCCGCAGGGAAGGTGGCGAACTGTGTCTCGACCAACTCGTTCCTGTAGCGGGCCAGGTCCTCTGCCGAGGGCAGGGTCTTTCCGTGCATCAACTCCTTGACAGGCGGCCCGACCGGCACCGACTGCACTCCGATACCCGCGAGCCGCTCGGCGAACTCCTCGTCCGGCGGGGCGCACATCCGCACCTCCGCGCCGAGCGCCCGCAGCCGCACCGCGAGTGCCACCAGCGGTTCGACGTCGCCACGTGTCCCGTATGTAGACAACAGCACCCGCATTCAGCGTCCTCTTTCGTCGGGTCGTCCATGCGCTTCTGTCGTTTCCGCCCAGGCTCGGGGTGGTGGCCGACGGCGGCGATACCTTGGTCGTCGGGAATGACCGGCAGCAGTGTAGGTCGCGTGCCGGTCAGGGCGGGGGAGGGGCGCCGCGCATCATCGCGCTTGGCCGCGTCGGTCAACTCGGCTGTTTCGCAGCAGACTTCGGCCTTCGGAAGTTACTGGACAAGCCATCTCGGTGGCTACGGTGCGCGTGAGGCCGGAGGTTCGGCGTCGGCAGGCTCTGGGCAGTCTGTGCTTGTCGAGGTGTGCAAAATCCCCCATCGACCACACAACCGGAGTGCCACGCGATGCAGAGTCCGTCCACATCCGTACCTGATGTCTCGGTCATCCTCCCCTGCGCCGGATACGGAACCCGATTCGGTGCGCCCTACCCGAAGGAACTGCACTGCCTGGCTCCTGGGGTCACCGTGCTGGACCGCAGCCTGGAAGCCGTCGTCGAACTCGCCAAGAGCGGACTCAAGGTGCGCTTGGTCGTCGTGTTCGGAACACACAAGCTGGACACCGTGAGTTATCTCCTTCGCTATGCCGACACCTTCCAGATGGTCTTCGTCCACCAGGACGAGTCGTTCGGACCTGGTCTCGACGGGGCGATCCGGTCCGCTCTGCCGATGACCCAGGGGCCGGTGGCCCTCGTCCTGCCTGACATCGTTGTCTCTGGGGCGGACACGCCTGGCAAGCTCCTTGACGCCTTACGGCAGGTGGAGGTGGCGGGCTGGAGCGTAGTGGCCGCCGAGGAGCGGGATCACGACACGCTCCGGCAGATGGGCGCGCTGGCCGTGGCTGAGGCGGAAGGCGTCCTGACCGTGGGGGCGGCCACCGACAAGCCGACGGATCCCTCGGGCTTCAACGCGTTCTGGGGCATGGTGGCCGTCACCGAGAGCGAGGCGCACAAGCTGCCCGACGTCGTGGGCACAGGAACGACCAACCCGTTGGCCGGCGCGGTCGCTCTCATGGTTGAGGGGATCGTCAACTACAACACCCCTGCGGGCTGACTTCTTGCGCGCCGACGCGTTCGAGCGCGGTTGGCGCTGCGCACGCGCGATGTCCGTGGTGTCTTCTCCGCGAAGGGTCCCCGGCAGAGGGCCCGCCTTCAAGTCTGCATGGACGGCCCGCTCCCTTACCGCTCTCCACTTGCGCGGTTGTTCCGTCACTTCTGTCGGCGACGGCTGAAGAGTGGACCAGGGGTCGTGACTCCGCGTGCCTGGAGGACGAAGGCTCCCTCCAGGCACGCGACATGTGGCTCTAGAAGAACCCAAGTTTCTTCGGGCTGTATGAAACAAGAAGGTTCTTCGTCTGCTGGTAGTGCTCCAGCATCATCTTGTGCGTCTCGCGGCCGATCCCGGACTGCTTGTAGCCGCCGAAAGCGGCGTGCGCCGGATACGCGTGGTAGCAGTTCGTCCACACGCGGCCCGCCTGGATCGCCCGGCCCGCGCGGTACGCCGTGTTGATGTCCCGGGTCCACACCCCGGCCCCGAGGCCGTATGCCGTGTCGTTGGCGATCTTGATGGCGTCGTCGAAGTCGTCGAAGGAGGCCACCGAGACGACCGGACCGAAGATCTCCTCCTGGAAGATCCGCATACGGTTGTCACCCTCGAAGATCGTCGGCTGGACGTAGTACCCGCCCTTCAACTCCCCGTCGTACTCGGCGCGTTCACCGCCCGTGAGGATCCTGGCACCTTCGCTCCGGCCGATGTCGATGTAGGAGAGGATCTTCGTGAGCTGCTCGCCGGACGCCTGCGCGCCGATCATCGTGTCCGTGTCGAGGGGGTGGCCGGGCTTGATGAGCTCGGTGCGCGCGACGGCCGCCTGGAGGAAGTCCCCGTAGTTGCCGCGCTGGATCAGCCCGCGTGACGGGCAGGTGCAGACCTCTCCCTGGTTCAGCGCGAACATGGTGAAGCCCTCGAGGGCCTTGTCGCGCAGGTCGTCGTCCTTGTCCCACACGTCGTCGAAGAAGATGTTCGGCGACTTGCCGCCCAGCTCCAGGGTCACCGGCTTCAGGTTCTCGGCGGCGTACTGCATGATCAGCCGCCCGGTCGACGTCTCGCCCGTGAACGCCACCTTCGCCACCCGCGCACTGGACGCGAGCGGCTTGCCCGCCTCCTCGCCGAAGCCGTTGACGATGTTCACCACGCCCGGCGGCAGCAGGTCCCCGACCAGACTCATCCAGTAGTGCAGCGAGACCGGCGTCTGCTCGGCGGGCTTGATGACCACCGCGTTGCCCGCGGCCAGGGCCGGCGCGAGCTTCCATGTGGCCATCAGGATCGGGAAGTTCCACGGGATGATCTGCGCGACGACGCCGAGCGGCTCGTGGAAGTGGTAGGCGACGGTGTCGTCGTCGACCTCGCTGAGCGCGCCCTCCTGGGCGCGGACCGCGCCGGCGAAGTAGCGGAAGTGGTCGATGGCCAGCGGGATGTCCGCGGCCAGCGTTTCCCGCACCGGCTTGCCGTTCTCCCAGCTCTCGGCGACCGCCAGGGGCTCCAGGTACGCCTCCATCCGGTCGGCGATCTTCAGCAGGATGTCGGAGCGCTCCGTCGCCGAGGTGCGGCCCCAGCTCGGCGCGGCCGCGTGCGCCGCGTCGAGCGCCCGCTCCACGTCCTCCGCCGTGCCGCGCGCCACCTCGGTGAACGTCTCCCCGTTCACCGGAGACGGGTTCTCGAAGTATTGCCCGCGAGCCGGCGGCACGTACTCGCCGCCGATGTAGTGGTCGTAGCGCGTCTGGTAGGAGACGATCGCGCCCTCGGTTCCGGGCGCCGTGTAACGGGTCATCCTGTTCTGCCTCCCTCAGCAGCGCTGCCCGCCGTTGGGCAACTCTCCGCGGGAGGCTAGGGAAGCGGACGTTGCAGGTACGTTGCAGCGCTGGTCGGGCCCGCCCACGGACGGGATGCCCAGGCTTACGGGTGCGGGTGCGGGTGCGGGTGCGGGTGCGGGTGCGGGTGCGGCCATCCGGCCGGCGCCGCCAGCTCCGACTCCAGCGACGCGAGGCGCGCCCGTATCGCGGCCGTCGGGCGGGCAGCCGCGAGCGCCCGCCACACATCGACGTCGTCCTCGCCCCACGACGAGTGGGCCCAGTCCACCAGCAGATCGGGATCGCCGCACGCGATCAGCGCGGCGCGCAGGCCGTCGGCGAGACGGCTCCTGAGCCGCACCACCGCCGGTGCCTGGGACGCCGGCAGCGGCGGGCCGGTGTACGCGCTCACGGCCGCCGTCACCGCGCCGGCCGCCAGCCGCCGCTCGACGACGGCCACGTCCGACTCGATTCCGACGGTGAGCCGGTAGGGGCGCGAGGCCAGCAGCCCCGGGCCGAGCACCCCGCGCAGCCGCGCGAGTTCGGCCCGCAGCGTCACCGGGGGCACCGACTCGTCCTCGTACAGCGCGCACAGCAGCTCGTCGCCCGTCAGACCCTCGGGGTGACGAGCCAGCAGTACGAGGATCTCGCTGTGCCGACGGCTCAGTCTCATCCGCCGGCCGCCGGTGACCAGACACGCCTCGTCCCGGCCCAGCACGGTCAGCCGCGGCGTCTCGGTGGCGGGTCGTGCCGGGGCGAGCAACGCCAGATGGGCCTCCGCGGCCCGCGCGACCGCCTGCACGAACCCCAGGCTGTGCGGATGCGCCAGTCCGTTCCCGCCCGTGATGTCCACGGCGCCCAGCACCCGCCCGGTCCGCGGATCGTGCACCGGGGCGGCCGCGCACGTCCATGGCTGAACCCGCCGGATGAAGTGCTCTGCCGCGAACACCTGCACCGGCCGGTCCAGGGCGACCGCCGTGCCCGGCGCGTTCGTCCCCACCGCGCTCTCCGCCCACCGCGCACCCGGCACGAAGTTCATCCGACCGGCCTGCAGGCGGGTCGCCGCGTGCCCCTCGACCCACAGCAGCCTGCCGCGCGCGTCGCACACCGCCAGCAGATGTTCCCCGTCCGCGGCGAACGTGCCCATCAGCTCGCGGAACAGCGGCATCACCCGTGCCAGCGGATGCTCGGACCTGTAAGCGCCGAGCTCACCGTCGGTCAGCTCCACGCTCGCGGTGCCGTCGGGACCGACGCCGGCCCGCGCGGAACGCCGCCACGAGTCGGCCACGACGGCACGCACCGGCCGCGGCACGGTGCCCGCTGCGGTGAACGTCTCGTGCGCCCGCCGCAGGATCCGTACACGTTCGGCGGGGTCGGCCCCCGGTTCCAGGGCCACCCAGGGATCGGTCAACTCGTCCTCCCGGAAGGCGAAACGGCTGGGATACGGCTTGGGGCAGGGTTTGGGATGCGGCTCGGGGTGGAGCTTGAGGTACGGCTTGGGTCCGGCTGGGGACATCGTCACTCCGGGTGCGCGGGCCGACAACCGTTTGGACGATGGTCACCCGAAAGACGGGCATCCGGTTTCGATCCGGTTCTGGTTCCGTCGGGCGGTGACTCAGCCGCGCAGCGCCGTCGCCGTCTCCCGCAGCCGCGCGTGCACGCCCCGATGGGTCTCGCGAGCGGGCAGCCACTCCTTGCGGAGTTTGGCCACGCACGTGTAGTTCGTGTCGCACACATTGGCCAACGGCGACTCCACGGCCTGGGTTGCGAACTGGTACGCGTCCAGCTCACCGAACCCGTAGTCCCGCACCAGCCACTGGACCAGGTCGAGCTGGGATATGCGGAACGCGTCCTCGAGAGGCCGGGCCGAACCGGTCGAGACGATGTGCGTGTCCGACTCGATGCGCGGCCACGGGGTGGCCAGTCCCTTGATCAGGTCGACGATCACCACCGTGTTCATCGCGCACTCCACGGCGACCCCGCAGGTCTCGCCCTCCCCCTGCCGGGCGTGTCCGTCGCCCAGGCTCAGCAGCGCCCCCTCGACGTTCACCCCCAGATAGCAGGTGACCCCGGCCCGCATCTCGGGCGTGTCCATGTTCCCGCCGTGCGCGTCGGGCACCAGCGCCGAGCGCACCTCCAGGTTGGCCGGGGCCACCCCCACCGTGCCGTGCATCGGGTCGAGGGGCAGTTCGATCTCGAACTCGCTGTCCTGCGCCCGGAACAGCGCCGTACGCCGGGTGCGGTCCAGCGGCCAGATCCACACCCGCTCCGGGAGCGGCGGCTGCAGTGTGGCCGTGGTGTGCGTGGAGGTCAGCGCGCCGAAGAGGGGGACCGTGGTCGAGGCGGCCCAGTCGCGGGCCGGTTCGATCGACACGAAGTGCACGGCGACCGTGTCGCCGGGTTCGGCTCCCTCGATGTGGAAGGGACCTGTCTGCGGGTTGAGGAAGGGGAACTCGCACACCTCGGACACCAGGTCCTTCTCGGAGCGCACCCGCCCGGCGAAGCAGTCCTCCGTGTACAGGTCCAGGACGGTGCCCGGGGCGATGCGGGCCACGGGCGGCGCACCGCCGAACGTCCAGGCGTACTCGCCCTGCTTCGGACGCACAGTCAGGATTCGAGGGTCGCTCATCGCTGTAGCTCCGTTCCGTGGAAGGCCGGCGGATGCGGGTGGAGGACGTGCACCTGCGCTCGCACGGATCACGTTACGGGGCCTGCCGGTCGGGCAGAAGAAACGTCTGAGATCGGTGGACGAGCATGCCCTTGTGGACAACTCGCTCACTCGAACGGGGAGTTCCGCCTGTGCCGGTGCCCCTCCCGGTCCCACTGCCGGTCCCAGCGCCTGGGCCTGAGCCCGCGCCTCAGCCGGCACCAGCCCGGAAACGCGACCCGTCCACAACCGACCGAGCCGCTCAGGCCCGCTCTGCCCCCGTCACCGGCTCTGCCCCCGTCACCGGCCCCGCTCCCGTCACCGGCCCAGCCCCCGCCACACCCACCGCTGCCGGATCGTCCAGCACAGCCCGTACCACCGAGTGCGCGGCCCCCAGCAAGGGACCCTCAGGGCCCAGCAGCGAGACGGACACGGGGCAGGCGGGGCCCGCCGTGCGCCGGGAGAGTTCGGTCTCGAGGGACGGCAGCAGCCACGGCGCGAGCGCGGCCAGCGCGCCGCCGAGCACGACGCCCTCCGGATCCAGCAGATTGAGGGCCCCGGTCAGGGCGACCCCGAGGGCGGTTCCCGCTTCGTGCAGAGCGCGCCGTACGCCGGGGTCGCCGTCCGCGGCACGTCCCGCCAGAAGTCCGACGCGGTCCTCGCCCGGTTCCAGTCCGGCTGCCCGCAGCACCGCCTCCTCACCGGCGTACTGCTCCAGGCAACCCCGTCCGCCGCACACGCACGCCGGCCCGTCGGGATGGACCGGCACATGGCCCAGCTCGCCGGCGAAGCCGCGGGTGCCGCGCAGCAGGTTGCCGTCCATGACCAGGGCCGCGCCGATGCCGATCTCCGCCGACACGTGCAGGAAGTTCCCCGGGGTGTCCGCGCCGAGCCAGAGCTCCGCCAGTCCGCCGAAATTGGCCTCGTTGTCCACGGTCAGCGGGAACTCGTCGGGCAGCAGGGCGCCGAGGTCGACGTCCTGCCAGTCGAGGTTCGGCGCCCGGACGACCGTACGGGCGTCCCGGGCGACCAGGCCGGGGACCGCCACGGCGAGCCCGGCCGGCCACAGCCCCTCGCGCTCCGCCTCGGCGACGACCCGGCGTACGAGCGTCGTCAGTTCCTCGACCACGGGCGCGGGGGAGCGGCCGCGGTTCGTGCCGTGCCGCACGGCACGCGCGCGTACCTCGCCGCGCAGGTCGACGGCGCAGACCGCCAGATGGTCGACGCCGATCTCGGCGCCTATGCCCGACGGACCGCGCCCGCTGACCGCCAGCGCCGAACCGGGCCGCCCGACCCGGCCGGGCCGTTCGGGGCCCAGCTCCTCGAGCAGTCCGGTGCGTATGAGTTCGTCGACGAGGGTCGAGACCGCCGCGCGGGTCAGGCCGATGCGGGAGGCGACCGCCGCCCGCGAGAGCTGACCCTCGGCGCTGACGGCGTGCATCACCCGGGCCAGGTTGCGGCGGCGCATGCCCTGTTGGGTGTCGGGCAGTGCGCGCCCCGGGCCGGCCGGCCGGGCTTCGTGCAGCGGTGCGGTCATGCCTCCGTCGATTCGTCGATGCTCAGTGGGCGTCCGTGCTCCGTTCCAGCAGCGGGGCCGCGTCGGAGAGTACCCCGGCGATCCTGGCCAGGGCCGTGTCGTCCCGCTCGACGGCGTCGAGCACCGGACCCCGCGCGGTGTTCCAGCGACGGGCGACGGCCGCCGGGTCCTCGCCGGTCAGCAGGCCCGCCGCCTGTGCCGCGGCGCCCAGCGCGACGAGTTCCTTGGCCTCGGGCACCTGCACCGGCCGCCCGGACAGTCGGCGCACGGTCTGCTGCCAGGCCGTGCCGCGGGCGCCTCCGCCGATCAGCAGGAGTGGGGCCGAGCGGTCCGCGTCCTCGTCGAGGACCAGGTCGAGCGCGCCCAGCAGCGAGTGCACGGCCCCGTCGTAGGCGGCCTGGAGCAGCTGACCTGCCGTGGTGTCGTGGCGCAGGCCGTGCAGGAGGCCCGAGGCGTTCGGCAGGTTCGGGGTGCGCTCGCCGTCCAGGTAGGGCAGGAGCGTGAGGTGCGCGGTGGGCTCCACCGCCTCGCGGTCCAGGCCGAGCAGCGCGGCGATGCGGTCCACGGCGAGCGTGCAGTTCAGGGTGCAGGCCAGGGGCAGCCAGTCGCCGTGCGCGTCGGCGAAGCCGGCCACGATGCCGGTGGGGTCGGTGGGGCGGTGCTTCGCCACCGCGTACACCGTGCCCGAGGTGCCGAGGCTCAGCACGGGCGTGCCGGGGCGCAGCCCGAGGCCGAGCGCCGCCGCCGCGTTGTCGCCGGTGCCGGGGGCGACCAGCGTCCCCTTGGCGAAGGGCAGGTCGTGGCTGTCCCGGACGGTGCCCGCCACCTCACCGGGCCGCACCACGCGCGGGAGCAGCGCGGGGTCCAGCCCCACATGGGCAAGGATCTCCTGGTCGTACGTCTCGGTGCCGGAGGCCCACCAGCCGGTGCCGGAGACATCGCCGCGGTCGGTGGTGCCCTCGCCCGTGAGGCGCTCGGTGAGGTAGTCGTGCGGGAGGCGCACGGCCTTGGTCGCGCGCAGCGCCTCCGGCTCGTTCTCCGCCAGCCAGGCCCACTTCGTGACCGTGAAGGACGCCGCCGGGACGGATCCGGTGCGCTCCGCCCAGAACTTCGCGCCGCCGAGCTCCTCGGTCAGCCGTCGGGCCTGCGGGGCCGAACGCACGTCGTTCCACAGCAGCGCCGGACGCACCGGCTCACCGCGCTCGTCCAGCGTGACGAGCCCGTGCTGCTGCCCGCCGATCGACACCGCGGCAGCCTCGCGCGCCGCGTCACCGCACTGGTGCAGCGCCTCGCGCAGGGCGTCCCACCACTGACGTGGGTCGCTCTCGCGGCCGGCCCCGGAGGACACGGTGTGCGGCGCCTGGCCGCTCGCGACGACCTCGCCGGTGGCCGCGTCGACGACCAGGACCTTGGTGGACTGGGTGGATGTGTCCACGCCGACGACGAGCGGACCCTCGGCTGCTGACATCGGGCTCTCCCTCAAGTTTTTCTGCGGCTCTGCGGGATCTGTCTTCCCAGAGATGCTTCCGCATACTAATTTGTAAACGGCCATGACGAAATAGTCGGCAAGACAAGTTCAGCAGGACAAGCCGGCCGGACAGGTCAGCAAGATCAGGTCAGCAGGACAGACTTCAAGCAAGGAGCCGAGGCATGAGCTACCAGCCCACCCCCGATGACAGGTTCACCTTCGGCCTGTGGACCGTCGGCTGGCAGGGACGGGACCCGTTCGGCGACGCCACGCGGCGTGCCCTGGACCCGGTCGAGACGGTGCAGCGCCTGGCCGACCTGGGTGCCTACGGCGTGACCTTCCACGACGACGACCTGATCCCCTTCGGGTCCTCGGACGGCGAGCGCGAGGAGCACATCAAGCGCTTCCGCGCTGCCCTGGACACCACCGGTATGACCGTGCCGATGGCCACCACCAACCTCTTCACGCACCCCGTCTTCAAGGACGGCGCGTTCACCGCGAACGACCGCGACGTGCGCCGTTACGCCCTGCGCAAGACGATCCGCAACATCGACCTGGCGGTCGAGCTCGGCGCGAAGATCTACGTCGCCTGGGGGGGCCGTGAGGGTGCGGAGTCCGGTGCCGCCAAGGACGTGCGCGTCGCTCTCGACCGCATGAAGGAGGCCTTCGACCTCCTCGGCGAGTACGTGACCTCCCAGGGCTACGACCTGAAGTTCGCTATCGAACCCAAGCCGAACGAGCCGCGCGGCGACATCCTGCTGCCCACCGTCGGCCACGCCCTGGCCTTCATCGAGCGCCTGGAGCGCCCGGAGATGTACGGCGTCAACCCCGAGGTGGGCCATGAGCAGATGGCCGGGCTGAACTTCCCGCACGGCATCGCCCAGGCGCTGTGGGCGGGCAAGCTCTTCCACATCGATCTCAACGGTCAGTCCGGCATCAAGTACGACCAGGACCTGCGTTTCGGCGCCGGTGACCTCCGCTCCGCGTTCTGGCTGGTCGACCTGCTGGAGAGCGCCGGTTACGCGGGCCCGAAGCATTTCGACTTCAAGCCGCCGCGCACCGAGGACCTCGACGGTGTCTGGGCGTCGGCCGCGGGCTGCATGCGCAACTACCTGATCCTCAAGGAGCGTGCCGCCGCGTTCCGCAGCGACCCGGAGGTCCAGGAGGCCCTGCGCGCCTCCCGCCTGGACGAGCTCGCCCAGGCCACCGCTGCCGACGGCCTGCAGAGCCTGCTCGCCGACCGCGGCGCCTTCGAGGACTTCGACGCGGAGGCGGCCGCCGCCCGGGGCATGGCGTTCGAGCGCCTCGACCAGCTCGCCATGGATCACCTTCTGGCCGCCCGGGGCTGAATCCGCGCGCACGCGTGTGTGCACCGATGAGCGTGCACACACGCGTGCCGCCGAACGACTCGTGTTCGAGCGAGCTCCGTACGGAGTGCGCCGGAACCGTGCCGTCCATGCCATGGGTCGGTATCAACTTCCGTGCGGGGGTCGCGCTGCGAGCGGTCCACCGCGACGCTGGTCGGTATGGCCATGCCGCCCGTACCGCCCCAGCCGCCCGGACCGCCGGGTGACACACCGCCGCCAGGCGGATTCGGACCGCCTCACTCCGGCTTCGGACACGACGACGGAACGGGAGGAGGGGGCGGTTGGTCGCCGCCTCCGCCGTCCCGGCCGCCAGGCGGCTCCGGACGACGCCGGAACCCCCTCTTCGTCGTCCTCACCCTGCTGGTCGTCGCCGGAGCCGTCCTCGCCGTCGTGCTGATGTCCTCGGGAGGCGACGACTCACCGGACGACGAGCCGACCGCCGGCAGCAGCACCGGCTCCACTCCCGGCCCGTCCTTCAGCCTTCCGGTCGAACTGCCCAGCGGCCTGCCGACCGAGCTGCCGTCGCAGTTCCCCACCGAACTGCCGAGCGAGCTGCCCACCGAGATTCCGAGCGAGCTCGAGTCGCTGGTGCCGTCCCTGAGCGAGCTGCTGCCCTAGGGTCCTGCGCCGGAGATCCTCGACTCCCTCGCCCGATTCTGCCGACGGATCTCCGGCGCAGGACACTACCTGCTCCAGCCTGCACACACGCGCGCGCGTGGGCACCACCCGTCCACGCGCGCGTGTCGAGGCGCCCTCTCTCAAATGCCCCGCGGCAGCCGCACGTAGGTGACGGTCGTCTCGATGCCGCTGTCGACCAGCCTGCCCTGCGCGTCGAACGCCCCGGCGCCGTCCGTCATCCCGAAGTCGTTGTCGTTGATGAGGGCCAGCGTGTCGTCGTCCACGCGCGCGACGCCCTCGATCTTCCCGGGTACCCCGGCGACCTTGCCCAGGTCGACGACCAGGCGCTTGGACAGGACCGGGACTCCCGAGCCGGCGGGGTCGTCCAACTGCTCCAGCGACGGCGCCGTCGCGTCGTCGTCCCAGCGGCTGCCGAGGATGTTCGCCGACCGGCTCAGCCTGACCAGGTGCAGCCGTGCGGCCTTGTCCGTGCGCTCCTCCACCAGCAGTCGGTCGCCGCCCACGGCGACCACCGAGGAGATCTTGAGCTCGGAGGTGTCGTCCTCGCTCGGGTCGACCACGTCGACCGGGTCGAAGCGGTACGCGTACTCGGCGGTGACCGCCTTCTTCTTCGGCGAGAAACGCAGCAGGCGCGTGTTCCGCGAACCTTCTCCCGCCACCGTGTCCGGGAGCGACAGCGGGCTCTGCACCGCCAGCACGAGGTCGCCGCCCGGGAGTTGGGCGAGCCCCTCGAAGCCACGGTTGATCTTCCTGTGCAGCAGGACCGCGGGCAGAGCCTCCGCGACCGGGTAGTCGGTGCCGGTCAGGTTCAGCCCCTTGGGCACGTAACGCGTCAGCACCTTCCCGCGCGCGGAGACGTGCACCAGGGATGGGCCGTATTCGTCGACGAGCCAGAAACTCCCGTCCGCCGCCCGCACGATGCCCTCGGTGTCCAGCCCGTTCGGGTTGTAGGACAGGGGCGTCTGGGCGTTGTACGAGTACGGCGCCTCATCACGTCCCTCCTGGTTCGACAGCCCCGTCACGGGCTTCCCCGACGATGTGGTGACCGGGATCGCCTGCAACACCTTCACCGTGTCCCCGGACACCCGGATCCGCACGATGGCCGGGTCGAACCCCGGGACGGGGAACGTGCGGCGCTTGGTGCCGCCCACCTTGATCTGGCCGTTGGGCCCGCGGTCGGTGACCGTCCAGAACTCGCCCTTGCGGCCTGTGGGATAGATGTCGCTGCCGATGCCGCCGAGGTCCACGCCCCGGTCGTCGGCCACCGTGCCGGGCAGCAGGGTGTTGCTGAACGTCCCGAGCGGGATGTCGCCGAGCGTCGCGGTCCGGGTGACATGCGCTGTATGGGACGACGTTCCCGCGGCGGCCGGTCCGGCGGTGGCGAGCGCGGCCAGCACGGCGAGGGGTACGCCCGCCGCGAGGGAACGGTGGACGCGGCGCCTACCGGTGGCGTGCGGGGACATCGGGCCTCCTGAGGGGCAGTACGGCAAGTTCGGTGACAGCGGCCACAGTCGGGGCACGCGCCGAACGCCGTACGACCTTCGGGTGAACGTGGGGCGTCGGCCGCCCGTCGGACCGACGCCCGGTCCGGAGCAGGGTGTTCCTCCCGTCCGGACCGGAAGCGAACCGAGCCTAGGAAAGCGCTTCCTCGCCGTCCGGTCGAGCCACGGCCAAGGCCGTCGCGGGGTCGTGTGCCGCGTCCCCGGCCGCCGTCCAGCGGCCCCGCTCCTTGCGGTACGGCCACCAACGGCCGTCCCGTCCCAGGCGCAGCTGGCAGTCCGCTTCGGCGCCGACCACTGTCCACCGGTTCCCCCGCGCCCGCAGCACAGGCCGTTCGTCCTCCTCCCAGGCCGCGTCCAGCGCGGCACGCGCGCGCGTGAGGGCTTCGCCCTCCACGGTCCACTCCTCCTCGAGCACGGACAGCGCGGCCGCCCCTCCGTGCCGCCAGGCACGCACGGCCGCTGCCAGTTGTTCCCGGCTGCGCCCCGACCCGGCGGCAAGCCGGCCGACCACGTCCGCCGTGGGTCCGTCCACTGCCTGCGGGCCTTCGAGAACACCCGCGGCCAGCCGCACCGCGTCCCCTGCGACCGTCAACGCGGCCGGGGCCGGGGTCTGGAGCGGGGTCTGCGGCCGTGCCTGGGTCGGCCGCCGTCCGGCCCCCTCGCGGAGCGCCTCCGCGAGCAGCAGGTGGGCCGCGACGGCCGTCCGACCGGCCAGGATCTCCAGCGCCGCCGGTTCCACCCCGGCCGGTGGCGGTGCGTCCGTGTCCAGCGAGGGCGGGACGCCGGGTTCCTCCGGGAGCTGGGGCGCGGCGGGCAGCGGAGGCAGGACGTCCCCGGCCGCGTACGCCTGCGCCGCGTCCACCTCGTCGGACCGGGTGGGCTCCGAGGCAGCCCGCGTGGCCGTGCCACGCGCCTGGAGGTCGTCCAGCAGGGCCTGTTCGGCGCGCCCCCGAAGCAGCAGCAGGACGAACGGATCCTGGTCGAGCAGCCTCGCCACCTGGTAACAGACCGCCGCCGTGTGACCGCACTGGTCCCACGCGCCGCAGTCGCACTCCGCCTCCAGGTCACCGAGCCCCGGGAGCAGGTCGACGCCGGCCGCCTCGGCGTCCTCGACCAGATGAGGCGGCATCTCGCGGTCCAGCAGCGCGGCCACGTGCCCGGCCCGCTCGACCGTCAGGTCCAGGAACCGGTCCCACTGCGCGTCCGAGAGCCTGTCGAGCAGCACGTCGGCCCGGTGCGACGTGCGGTCGCGGTCCTGGACGACGGCCGTGACGCGCCCAGGTCGCACCGACACCGCCCCGACGGCGCCCGCGCGCGCGAGCCGGCGGCCCGTCCGCACCTGTTCCCCGTCCAGCGCGCCGTCCTCCAACGCGGCCAGCCACGCCCGGCCCCACCACGTCTGCGCGAATCCCTTTCCGCGCGCGGGAGGCAACGCGGCGAAGGTTCGTTCCTCGGTGCTGTCGTGCCGGTTCATCGCGCGTCCCCTCGCAGCTCCACCAGATCGGCCAGCTCGGCGTCCGTCAGTTCCGTGAGCGCCGCCTCGCCGGCCCCGAGAACGGCGTCGGCGAGGTCCCGCTTACGGCGCAGCATGTCGCCGATGCGGTCCTCGATCGTGCCCTCGGCGATCAGCCGGTGCACCTGCACCGGACGGGTCTGGCCGATGCGGTACGCCCGGTCCGTGGCCTGCGCCTCGACGGCCGGGTTCCACCAGCGGTCGTAGTGCACGACATGCTCCGCGCGCGTGAGGTTGAGGCCTGTGCCGGCCGCCCGGAGCGACAGCAGGAACACCGGGACCTCACCGTCCTGGAAGCGCTGGACCATGACCTCGCGCTCGGCGACGGGCGTGCCGCCGTGCAGGAACTGAGTGGGCACGCCGCGTGCGGCCAGATGCTGCTCGAGGAGACGCGCCAGGCGCACGTACTGCGTGAAGATCAGCACGCTCGCCCCCTCGGAGAGGATCGTGTCGAGCAGCTCGTCCAGGAGTTCCAGTTTTCCCGAGCGTCCGGCCGTCCTCGGCCGCTCCTCCTTCAGATACTGCGCCGGGTGGTTGCAGATCTGTTTGAGACCGGTCAGCAGCTTCACGATCAGCCCGCGTCGCGCCATGTCGTCGGCCTCGGCGATCGCCGCGAGCGTCTCGCGCACCACGGCCTCGTACAGGCCCACCTGCTCCGTGGTGAGGGAGACAGGGCGGTCGGTCTCGGTCTTGGGCGGCAGCTCGGGGGCGATCCCCGGGTCCGACTTGCGGCGGCGCAGCAGGAACGGCCCCACCAGCCGGGCCAGCCGCTCTGCCGCAGCCGGATCCCCGCCTGCCTCGACGGCGCGCGCGTACCGCGTGCGAAAGGCCCCGAGCCGGCCCAGCAGGCCCGGCGTCGTCCAGTCCAGGATCGCCCACAGCTCCGACAGGTTGTTCTCCACCGGGGTGCCCGTGAGCGCCACGCGCGCGCGTGCGCCGATGGTGCGCAGCGCCCGCGCGGTCGCCGAGTACGGGTTCTTCACGTGCTGCGCCTCGTCCGCCACGACCAGGCCCCACGGCACCTCGCCGAGCCGGTCCGCGTCCAGCCGCAGCGTGCCGTACGTGGTGAGCACGACCTCCCCGTCGGCCAGGGCTGCCAGGTCGCGTCGTGGCCCGTGGAAGCGGCGCACCGGCGTGTCCGGCGCGAACCTTTCGATCTCCCGCTGCCAGTTGCCCATCAGGGACGTCGGGCAGACCACGAGGGTGGGTCCCGCCGCCTCGGCGTCCGTCTGGCGGTGAAGGTGCAGGGCGATCAACGTGATCGTCTTGCCGAGCCCCATGTCGTCCGCCAGGCAGCAGCCCAGTCCCAGGGCCGTCGTCCGGGCCAGCCAGTCCAGGCCGCGCCGTTGGTAGTCGCGCAACGTCGCCTCGAGCGCGGCGGGCTGCTCGATCGGCTCCTGCGTCTCAGGACGCGTCAAGCGCTCCCGCAGGGCCGCAAGCCAGCCGGTGGACTGTACGTCGACCCTGCCGCCGTCGACCTCCGTCGAGCCCGTCAGAGCCGCTCCCAGGGCGTCCACGGGCGTCATCTTGCGGTCCTGCCGAGCGCGGGCCCGGCGCAGTTCGCGGGGGTCGATCAGGACCCACTGGTCACGCAGCCGGACCAGAGGCCGGTTGGCATCGGCCAGACGGTCCAGCTCCTCGCGCGTCAGTTGCCGGTCGCCCAGCCCGAACCACCACGTGAAGGTCAACAGCGCGTCCGCCGACAGGAAGGACGGCGTGTCCGAGCCGGCGCGATCCGGCCCCGTTTTGTGCTCCGGCGGCCCCACGACCGCGCGGGCGGTGAGCGTGCGTGCCAACTCCCTCGGCCAGTGCACCTCCACCCCCGCGCCGGCCAGTGCTCGCGAACCCTCCCCCAGCAGCTCGGCGACCTCCTCGTCGAGCAGATCGACGGCGTCCGGGACGGCGGCCGACAGCAGGGGGGTGAGCGCGGGCCAGGCCCGGGCCGCCCGTCGCAGCGCGAGCAGGGCGTCCATCCGCGCGCGCGGGCCGAAGCCTTCGTGCGCGGCGCCGGACTCGCCCCAGATCGCGGCGGCGTCCGCGACCAGCGCGGGATCGCTCACGCTGTGCACCTGCGGCACGGCGCGGAAACGCGGCGTCGGCTGCCCGGTGCGAGAGGAGAAGATCCCGCCGACGGACCCTTCGACATCGGTCTGGTCGGCCCCGGAGCCATCGACGTCGATTCCGGACAGGCCGATGCCCGAGACCTCGATCCGCAGCGAGATCCGTACGCCGGCGTCGTGGCCCGCGGCGACGTCGGCCGTCCACGTGCGCAGCTCCGGCCTGCGCTGCGCCTGCTGGGCCGCGTAGGCGGGCCCGCCTGTCACGAGCGGGGCGGCGGCAGTGCGGGGCAGTGCGTCCGCGACGGCGTCCAGGAAGGCGCGCAGCAGCCGCTCGGGGTCGGTCAGTCGCAGCGCCGGGCTGTCGTCCACCGGCACGGCGTGGGCCTCGGGTGGCATCGAGGCGGCCAGCCTGCGCACCTGCTCGACGTCCTCCGGGCCCAGCGGGCCGACCCGCCAGGCGTCGTGGTCCTCCGGGGAGAGGCCGGGCAGCAGCAGGCCCCGGGCGACGCACCGCAGGGCCAGCAGGGAGGCCGCACCCCAGAAGGCGGCGGCCCGGTGGGCGTCCGGAGCGACACGCGCGCGGGTGAGGACGGGAAGGGCGTCCAGCACCGGCAACAGCACGGCCGGCACGTGCGCGAGGGCCACACCGGTCCCGGCGGGCCGGACGACGGGCAGTTCCCGCACCGACGCCGACGGGGCGACGGGAGGTGCGTCGCCGTCGGGATGCCAGAAGGCGACGCTGCCGGTACGGGCCGGGGTGCCGGGCACGAACACGGCACTGCAACAGGCCAGTTCAGAGAACTCGGTCGATGTTTCCACGGGGAACCTCGGCGCGACGATGAGCCTTCTCCTCAAACTTGACTACTGGGGGCGGGGTCGCCGATGATACAACACTTTCGCGGGGAACGCGCACCGATGCTGGGGGCAGACTTCAGAAGACTTCAGCGGGCTCCGTACGGGAACCTGGTGCTACGGGTTCTCAGGGGTGTCTCGGGGGTGTACCTCAGGGACGTCTCAGGGTCGCGTCCGGAACCGCGGGCGGCGTGGAGCCGTTTCCATGGCAGAGAGCGGCAGTGGCCGCGAAGGAGGCGACGCACATGTCGAAGAACGCGAAGATCGCCGCAGGAGGTGTGGCGGTAGGGCTCCTCCTGTTGTTCTGGCTGCCCTGGTGGGCGGCCCTGTTGATCGTGGTGGGGGCGCCGGTGGCGGCCTACCTCACGCTGGACCCGTCACAACGGCGCAGGCTGCGCCGGGTCACCCGCAAGGAACTCGGCCGGTGAGCGACGGGGACCGAGTCTCGGTCCCCGTCGTCCGACGCACCGAGCCCGCACGGGCCGACACGGTCAGGGCTCGGCGGGCTCAGAGCGGCCGTACCGCCATCTTGTCGAGCGCATCGAGGAGTCCGGGCAGTTCGGGACCGCGGCCGACCGGCAGCACCTCGCCCGGCTCGTCGTCGAGCAGCACGAAGGCGATGTCGTCGGTCCTGGCCACCAGCGACCAGCCGGGGCCGTCGGCGCGCAAAGTGCGCGCGTCACCGGGAGCGAAGGAGGAGCGCACGCGGCCGAGCGGAGGCGGGGTCTCCACATAGGCACGCACCTCGGCCAGGACACGTCGGATACCGCGGTGGCCCTTCGGCGCGCTCTTCCCGGCCCCATCGGAGCCCTCGACCCCACCGGCGCCGCCGGCCTTCTCGGACCCGCCGGCGGCCTCGGCGGCCCCGTCGCCGACGTTTTCCTCCCTGTCCGTGCCCGAGTCCGACCCGGCGGCCTGCCGCGGGGGAGCGAACTCCGTGTCGTCGATCTGCTCGCGCCACAGGGCCCACTGGAGCGCGATCTCGTCGGCCCCCAACCGCCGCTGGGCCGGGCCCCAGGTGCTTGTGTCCGGAGGGCACAGCGCGGGGCCGTCGGCCACCTCGGGGGCGGGATCGTGCGGCGCCGCCACGCCGGGAGCCGCGACGGCGACCGCCAACGGCCAGCCGGGCAGCGCCGCGACGACCGTCCGCTCGCCGGGCGACAGGTCGTACTCCATGCCGCAGTCCCACGACGCGATGGCGACGGCCACCAGTGACACGTCGTCGATGACGACGGTCCATCGCGCGCCCTCGCCGTCCTGGCCCAGCACCAGGCCGTACCCGTCGGCGAGCGGCGCGAGGCCGAGCGCCGCACAGGCCTCCGGGTAGTCGTCGCCCAGCGCGCTCGGGAACTTCGCCGGCGTCAGCAACACCGCCGTGAGCACATAGAGCGCATCGTCCGCGGCGGCGACGGCGTCCTCGTCCGTCCCTGCCATCCCAGCCTCCCCATCGGTTCGTCCACCGGCGCGCACCCTAGTGTGGCGGGAAGGCGCTTGTCACGACTCCCCGATACACCCGGAGCTGCAGTTTTCCGTCCGGACGGGGCGAATCGACCACCTCCGGCCGTTGGATACGTCACCCTGCGGGCAGTCCGAGGAGCGCACGGGCCACCGCGCGGGGCGACTCGTCGCGCTCCCGCGCCAGCGCGATGACGGCACGGCAGGCCAGTTCGTTGACCCCGAAGGACAGCGCCTCCGGCGACACCCAGCCCGCAGCCTCGTCAATCCGGTCCTGGTCGTCCTCGGCGCAGGCCGAGACGTACGCGGCGGCCGCCTCGAAGAGATTGGGCGTGCGCTTCCCGGCGGCACGCGATGCCCCGTCCGGGCTTCCTTCCGCTTCCGGGCGGGACCGCGCACGCCTCGCGTCGCGGAGTCTTCCGTAGGCCTCGCGGATCCTGCCGAACATGTCGACCGCCTTCCCCCTGCGCTGTCGTGCAACTGATCGTTCATCTCCTGCTTTTCAACCTAGACCCGGACTTCGCGGGTCACCGTTTCAGGTCTGTGGCCAGCGGGTCTGTCCGATGTCGGTGTCGAGGAGATCGAGGAGGTGGAGTTGAA
>NZ_JBFAKW010000160.1:0-19879 GCF_040655955.1 Streptomyces sp. NPDC050263
GTCGCGACGCCCGGCACGCACTCTCGCCGCACCGGGCGAGAGCACGCACCGAACGCCGCTCCTTCTCCCGCGGAGATCCATCAGAAGCCCCCTAGTCGCGCTTGACGTGCTGCTTCATGTCCTCCAGCCGGGTCAGGATCGGGTAGCCGGAGACGCTGAGCGCGTTGCCGTGGCCGGTCTGGTGGACGTCGAAGACGGACTGGAGGGCCGCGTAGAAACCCTGGACGTCGAGGGTCTGGTTGACGGCGCGCTTGGCCTGGCGCAGGCCGAAGGGGGGCATCCGGGCGATACGCGCCGCCAACTCACCGGTGGCGGAGTCGAGTTCGTCGAGCGGGACGACCTTGTTGACCATGCCGACCCGCTCGGCCTCGCGGGCGGTGAGCGGCCGGCCGGTGAACAGGATCTCCTTGGCCTTGCGCGCACCCAACTCCCAGGTGTGGCCGTGGTATTCGACGCCTCCGATGCCCATGTGCACCACGGGGTCGGAGAACTCGGCGTTCTCCGCGGCAACGATCAGATCGCACGGCCAGCACAGCATCAGCCCGGCCGCGATGCACTTGCCCTGGACGGCGGCGACGGTCGGCTTGGGGAGGTTGCGCCACTTCAGGGCGTACTCCAGATAGCGGCGTGTCTCGGCGTCGTAGATCCGTTCCAGGGTGATGTCACCGGGTCCCGGCCAGCGGTCCTTGAGGTCGTGCCCGGCGGAGAAGTGGCGGCCGTTGGCGCGCAGCACGACCACCCGCACGTCCTCGTCGCGGGCAGCGCGGGTGAAGGCCGCGTCGAGGTCGTCGAGGAGGGCCATCGTCTGGGCGTTGGCGGCCTCGGGGCGGTTCAGGCTGATCGTCGCGATGCCGTCCTCGGCCGCGTACAGGATCTGGTCCACTTGGCTCGTCACGGGGTGGCTCCTCACGGGTGGGGTCGGCGCGGGTGGGGTCGGCGCGGGTGGGGTCAGCGCGGCAGGCCGAGGAGGCGCTCGGCGATGATGTTGCGCTGGATCTCGCTGGTGCCGCCGGCGATGGTGCCCGCGAAACTGCGCGCGTACCGCTCGAACCAGCTGGAGACGAACACCTCGTTGTTCATGTGGTGGTGCGGGCCGGTCAGCGCCGGATGCGGCAGCCCTTCCGGACCGTGCGCCTCCAGGGCGTGCAGCGCGGCGGACTGGACGGCCTCGGAACCCAGCAGCTTCAGCACGCAGACCTCGGCGGGGTCGCGGTCCGGGCCGAGCCGGCGGTAGCCCAGCAGGCGCAGCGCCTGGAGGTCCATCCGGAGCGTGGCGTACCACTCCTGGCCGGCGCCCACGTCGGCGGCGTCGCGGATCAGGTCCTCCAGGCGTTCGGCGTACGCCAGCCAGAGCAGGGTGCGTTCGTGGCCGAGGGAGCCGTTCGCCACCCGCCAGCCCTCGCCCAGCGGGCCGACCAGGTTCTCGCGGGGCACGCGCACGTCGGTGAGGAACACCTCGTTGAAGTCGAGGTCGTCCTCGGCGGCGATCGAGCCGAAGGGACGGCGGACGACGCCCTCGCTGTCCGTGGGGACGAGCAACGCGCTGATGCCGTGGTGCCGGGGGGCGTCGGGGTCGGTGCGGACGAAGGCCAGCAGGACGTCGGCGTCGTGGGCCCCCGAGGTCCAGATCTTCTGGCCGTTCACGACGAAGACATCGCCCTGGAGGACCGCCCGGGTGCGCAGGGAGGCCAGGTCCGAGCCCGCCTCCGGTTCGCTCATGCCGAGGGCGGCGGTGATCTCGGCGCGCAGGATCGGCACGGCCCAGCGGGACTTCTGTTCCGCGCTGCCGAAGGTGAGGAGGGAGGCGGCGATGATGCCCAGGCCCTGCGGGTTGAAGCTGTGGTAGATGCGGCGGTGCGCCAACTCCTCGAGGTGCGCGAGCTGTTGGGGCAGGGTGGCGTTGCGGCCGCCGTACTCGGGCGGCCGGCCGGGGAGCAGCCAGCCGTGGTCGAAGAGGGTGCGCTGCCAGTCGCGCGCCCAGTCGGGGACGTCGGCGCTGGACCGGGAGCGGGTCCGGGCCTGGGCCTCGGCGGGGAGGCGATCGTCGAGGAAGGCGGCGAACTCGGCGCGGAACCGCGCCACTTGGGGGTCGTCGGCCAGCTTCATCATGTGAGCAGCGCCTTCCGGTGGACGGCCGCGCCGCCGAGGAGGAGGTCGCAGGCCTGGGCCCGCTTCAGGACGTACTGGAGCTCGTTCTCCCAGGTGAAGCCCATGGCGCCGAACAGTTGCAGGCCGTGCCGGAAGACCAGCCGCTGGCACTCCCCCGCGGCGGCCTTGGCCATGTGGGCGGCGTCCGTGCGGCGGGGGTCGTCCTCGGCGATCGTCAGGGCCGCGAAGTGGGTGAGCGCGCGGGCGCGTTCGATGGCCACGTGCATGTCGGCGGCCTTGTGCTTGACGGCCTGGAAGGAGCCCAGCGGCCTGCCGAACTGCGTCCGCTGCTTCACGTGGGCGAGGGCCAGGTCGAGGATCCGGCGGCAGGCGCCGACCGCGGTGGCGGCGAGTCCGACGAGGGCCAGGTCGGGTACTCCCACGGCCAGTTCGGCGGGGCCGTGGACATGGGCCACGTGAAGGTTCGGGTCGAGGACCGGGACCCGTTCGACGGCCAGGTCGCCGCCGCGGACGACCGTGACGCCGCCCGGGGTGAGCAGCGCGATCTCGTCGGCGCGGTCGGCGTCCAGGACATGGCGTCCGGCGCCGTCGAACACCGCGGTGCCGCTGCCTACGGGGAGACGGCCGGTCAGCGGGGCGAACCAGGTGGCGGTGGCCAGGAACGGCGTCGGGTCGGCGACATGGCCGAGCTCCTCCAGGATCAGGGCGAGTTCCAGCGGAGGCGCCTCCAGCCAGCCGAGCTCCAGATAGGTGGCCCACTGTTGGTCGGCGGGCCGGCCGCGCACCTTGGCGAGGGTCTCGCGCACCGTGCGCCGTAGCAGCCGCTGGTCCTCGTCGAGTTCGAACTCCACGCCCGGCCTCCGCACTCTCGCCGTACCGGTGACAACCGGGCGAGAATATCATTCTCGTTATCCGGAAGTAAGAGTCTTGTTTCTGGGGGAGGATGATTCGGTAGGGGGAGTGCCCTCGCCTTTCACATATGTGGAGTACCGTTCTACCCATGAGTGCCGTCCCCGTAGACCCGGTCGAGACACCCGAGCCCGCCTGGCGGCAGCGCGCCGTCGAGCGATCCACCCGCGCCGCGAAGCTCCGCGCCGAGCAACGCGTGCAGCGCTTCCTGGACGCGGCCCAGGAACTGATCGCTGACAAGGGCACCACCGACTTCACGGTGCAGGAGATCGTGGAGCGTTCCCGGCAGTCGCTGCGCAGCTTCTACCAGCACTTCGACGGCAAGCACGAACTGCTGCTCGCGCTCTTCGAGGACGCCCTGTCCCGCTCGGCCGTCGAGATCCGCGCGAAGGCCTCGGCCGGCCGCGACCCGCTGGAGAAGCTCAGGATCGCGGTCGACCTGCTCTTCCACTCCTCCGAGCCCAAGTCGGGCGCGCAGTCCCCGCTGTTCACCGACTTCGCCATCCAACTGCTCGTCAGCCACCCCGACCAGGTGGCCAGCGCGCATCTGCCGCTGCTCGGCTTCTTCACGGAGCTGGTGGAGGAGGCCGTCGAGGCGGGCCAAGCCGTCTCCCCGAAACCGCGCCGCACCGCCTCCCTGATCATGCAGACGGCGATGTTCACGGCGCGGGCCCCGTCGGCGCCGGTCGGCGCGCATCCGTCGCCGATCTCCGCGGCGGAGGTGTGGGCGTTCTGCCTGGGTGGGATCACGGGCGGGGCCGCGCGCACCGACGCGGCCTCGGACACCGACCAGGACACGACCCAGGACGCGTCCGAGGAACCGGCCGCGGCCGCCGCCCCGGTCGCCGCCAAGAAGGCTCCCGCCAAGCGGACGTCCACCGCCCGCAAGACCGCGGCTCGTAAAACCACCGCGAAGAGCACCGCCGCGAAGCCGGCCACGGCCGGTACACCGCACGGCAAGGCCTGACCGCACAAGACCCGTCCCCGTCCCCGTCCCCAAGGTCCCCGTAGGGTTTCCCTACGGGGACCTTTCGCCGTGCTCGCGCCCGCCTGTGCCCGGCTACGCCCCCAGCGAGTCGAGCGCGCGCCGCGAGCCCTGTACGGCCGTGCGCTGCATGAGGTCGACGACCCCCCGTATCCCGCCCATCTCCGACCCCCCGCCGGCTCGTCCGGGCCCTCCGTGCCGCAGTGCGGGCAGCGGCGAGCCGTGGCCCGTGGTCTGCGTCAGGTTCACGGAGTCGAGCAGATGCAACCGCCCGTGCCAGGCCGCCGCCTCCGCGACGAAGGCGGTCGTCCAGGCGATGTCGTCGCCGACCACGGACGCGGCGAGGCTGCCGCGTCCTCGCGCGAGCAGTTCCGTCGCGTGCCCGGTGTCCCGGTAGGCCAGCACCGTCGCCGCCGGGCCGAACGGCTCGACCTCGTGGGGTGCGGCGGCGTCCGGGTCGGCGGAGAGCAGCAGGGTGTCGAGGAAGGCCCCGCGCCCGGGATCGGCGTCGACGACGCGCACCTTCTCCGGGTCGCCGTGCACGAAGCGGCCGGACTCGGCGATCCTGCGCACGGCCCGGCGGACGTCTTCGCGCTGTTCGAGGCTGACGACCGCGCCCATCGTGACGCCCTCCGCCGCGGGGTTGCCGACGGTGACCCCGGCCAGCGCGGCGGAGATCGCGTCGAGGGCGGCGGACTCCTGTGCGCCGGGGACCAGGACGCGGCGGATCGCGGTGCACTTCTGACCGGCCTTGACCGTCATCTCGGTCACCACCTCGCGCACGAAGGCGTCGAAGAGCGGCGAGCCGGGAGCGACGTCCGGGGCCAGCACGATCGCGTTGACCGAGTCCGCCTCCGCGTTGAACCGGACCGAACGGGCCACCAGGTTCGGGTGGGTGCGCAGCGTCGCGGCGGTGGCCGCCGAGCCGGTGAAGGAGAGGACGTCCTGCTCGCCGAGCAGACCCAGCGCCGGCCGCGCCGAGCCGACGACGAGTTGCAGGGCCCCGGGCGGCAGCACGCCCGCCTCCGTCACGATCCGGATCAGGCGCTCGGTGAGGTACGAGGTGGGCGTGGCCGCCTTCACCACGCTCGGCATGCCCGCCAGCACGGCCTGCGCGAGCTTCTCCAGAGGCGCCCAGACCGGGAAGTTGAAGGCGTTCACCTGGAGCATCAGCCCCGGGGACGGCGTGACCAGGTGGACGCCGAGGAAGTCCTCACCGCGGGCGAGACGTTCGGCGGGGCCCTCGACCAGGTGCGGCGCGTCCGGCAGTTCGGCCCGCGCCCGGGCGGCGTAGTCGCGCAGGACGCGGATGCCGCCGTCGACGTCGTAGCGGGCGTCGTTCAGGGTGGCTCCGGCGCGGGCCGAGAGCGCGTACAGCTCCTCGCGGCGGGCGCGGACGGCCGCGGCCACGGCGTCCAGCAGGTCGGCGCGACCGTGGAAGGTCAGGGCCCGCAGGGCGGGGCCGCCGGCGCGGCGCGCGTGGTCGAACGCCCCGGCGAGGTCGAGGCCTTGGGAGGAGACCCGGCAGACCAGGTCCCCGGTGACTGCGTCGCGTACTTCGGCCGCCGTGTCGTCGGTGGCCGTGGGGGTGACCCAGGTGTCCTTCAAGTAGCTCTGGAGCATGGGATGCGGCCCGCTTTCATCGAGAGACCAGGCGTCGGGAGTGAGGAGGGGAACGGCAGTCGCGTCAGTCGACCGGGTGGTGGCCCCAGATGTCGGCGGTGTAGACCCGGCTGACCCAGGTGCTCTCGTCGACCTGTACGCCGCCCGCGCCGATCTCGATGCCGAAGCCGGCGGGCGACTTCATGTAGAAGGAGAACATCCCGTCGTTGGCGTGCTTGCCGAGCGTCGCCATGAGCTCGACGTCGTGCTCGCGGGTCCGGTCCAGGGCGCGGCCGACCTCCTCCGGACTGGTCACCTCGCACAGGATGTGGTGGGTGCCCTCGTTCTTGTACGAGCGGATGAAGGCGATGCTGTGGTGCCGGGGGTTGCAGCCGAGGAAGTGGAAGGTGCCCCAGGGGTAGTCGGCGGTGTCGCTCAGCCGGAAGCCCAGGACGTCGCAGTAGAAGTCCACCGCCTCCTGGACGTGCGGGGTCTTCATCACCACGTGCCCGAGGCCCTGTTCGCCGGTCACGAAGTCGACGCCCAGCGGTGAGACGAACTGGCTCGGGGCGAGCCTGCGGCCGCAGAACAGTTCGGTGCGGATGCCGAGCGGGCCGGTGAAGTGCACCATCCGGGCCACCTGCCGGTCCCGGCACTCCTCGTCCGTGCCGACGAAAACGTCGACGCCGGCTTCCTTGAGGCGCACCGTCATGTCGTCGATGGCCGTGGGGTCGCGGACCTCCCAGCCGATGACCGTCACACCACCGGTCTCCGCCTCGGTCAGCCACATCCGGAACGGGTGCTGGTCCATGCGCAGGCGGTAGCGCACGGGCCCCTCCGCCTCTCCCGGCTCGACCGCGAGGCCTATCACGTTGCGGGCGTACTCCGCCCATGCTGTCGGGTCGGGCGCAGCGATGCCCACGTACCCAAGGCTCTGGATCGTCATGACGAGGACGATATTTGTTAGACCCTTGACGGTCAAGACTCATACGAATACGTTGACGCCATCGAAGACGCCACCGAGGACGCCGTCGAGGAAGCAACCGAGCCGAGGAGGTCCGGCGATGTCGGGAGAAGTGCCCGAGAAGGCCCGCGTGCGGCCTCGCGACGAGGGCGAGCTGCAGGAGAAGACACTGGCGTCGCTGGCGCCGTACCGCGACGGGGACGGCCGGATCTTCACGATCTGGTCGACGCTGGCGCACCACGAGGACGCACTGCGCCGTTTCCTCGTCTTCGGCAACCACGTGCTGGGGAAGAACACCCTGCCGCTGCCGTCCCGGGAGCTGATGATCCTGCGGATCGCCGCCCGGGCGCAGGCCGCCTACGAGTGGGACCAGCACGTCCGGATCGCCCGCCGCGCCGGGCTCACCGACGACATCATCCTGGCCGCCGCCGCCGGCGACCGGGACGGGCTGGACGAGCTCGACCGGGTCCTGCTCACCGCCACCGACTCGCTCCTGGACCGCCAGAGCGTCGACGACGAGCTGTGGGGCCGGATGGCGGCCCTGCTGAGCACCGAGCAGATCATCGACGTCCTCTACACCGTCGGCCAGTACCTCACCATCGCCACCGTCATCAACACCCTCGGCGTGCAGGTGGAGGGCGACCTCGCTCTGCCGCTGCCCGAGCCGACCGACCAGAAGGAAGAAGCCGCATGAAGCTCGCCAACCTCGCCGGCCGACCCGTCGTCGTCCGCGACGACCGCGCCCTCGACGTCGCGGAGGCAAGCAAGGGAGCGATCGAGCCGCGCCTGGAGGTGCTCAGCGACCTCGCCCTCCACGACGAGCTGCGCGCCCTCGCCGAGCGGGCCGCCGACGCCGACTGGAAGCCGTACCGGCCGGCCGACCTGGGCCGGGTCGCCAAGCCCTACAAGGCCATCGGCGTCGCCCTGAACTACCGCGCGCACGCCGAGGAGTCCGGCCTCCCGGTCCCGGACGAGCCGTCGGTGTTCGCCAAGTTCGCCTCCTCGGTGGTCGGCCCCTACGACGCGATCGTGGTCGAGGCCGATTACGACAAGGTGGACTTCGAGGCCGAGCTCGTCGTCGTCATGGGACGGACCGGCAAGAACATCGCCGAGGCCGACGCCTGGTCCCATGTCGCCGGTGTCACCGCAGGCCAGGACATCAGCGACCGCAAGGAACAGTGGCGCAAGCCCATCAACCAGTTCACCCTGCCGAAGTCGTACGACACCTTCAGCCCGATCGGCCCGTACCTGGTGACGCTCGACGAGTTCGCCGACCCGGACGACATCGAGGTGGCCGGCTGGGTCGACGACCTCGAAGTACAGCGCGGCCGGACCTCGGACCTGATCTTCAGCGTGCCCGAGCTGATCGCCTGGCTGTCGAAGCGGGTCACGTTCGAGCCCGGCGACCTGATCTTCACCGGCACCCCGGCCGGCTGCGGCGTCCGCCGCACCCCACGGCTGTACCTCACCGAAGGTAAGGTCCTGCGGACCGAGGTGACGGGCGTCGGCACCATGGTCAACCCGGTCGTCGGCGGCTGACACCGGCCAGGACAGGCCCCGGGCCGGAGAAGAAAGGGCGGGAGACCGTGACGGACACCGTGCGTGAACCGGAGGCCTCGGAGGGCTCGGGCGCCAGGCGGACCCGGGAGTTCTCGGAGCTGCTGCGTCACCACCACCGTGAGCTGGGCACGACCGAGCCCCGGGACCTCGACGCGATCGAGATGGTCACCGACCTCACCCGCCTCGAAGCCCGGCTGATCAAGGACTTCGAGAAGCACGTCCACCGGCCGCTGGGCCTGACCTGGGCGGGCTTCAGGATCCTGAACGCCCTGTGGGTCTACGGCCCGCTCGGCCAGCAGGACATCGGCCGGGTCTCCGGCTCCACCCGGGCCTCCATCTCCAGCGCCCTCGCGACCCTGGAGAGCCGCGGGCTCGTCACCCGCGAACGCGTCGAGACCGACCGCCGCCAGCTGGTCGTCGAGCTCACCCCGGAGGGCCGCGAGACCCTCCGGCTGGCCATCGAGGCCCAGACGAAGCGCGAGCGGGCCTGGACGGGCGTCCTGCGCGACGACCAGCTCAGTGAGCTGGTGCATCTGCTGCGTACGCTGGTCAACCAGGAGACCCCGCCCGCGGAGTGAGCGGACCTCCTGGGGACCGGCCCACCACCACAGGTGTTTTTTCATCAAGCGTCTAACTGTCAAGCATCTAACTGTAGGCTGGTTTCTCAAGGGAGAGAATCATGGTCCGTCGTGTCGTCACCGGTATCGGTCCCAGTGGCAAGCCCGTGATCGTCAGTGACGGGGAGCCGCCCGTGACGCGTCAGTACACCCACACCCCCGGCTTCGCCCGCTCCCTGGTGTGGAACACGACGGCTCCCGCCGCCCCGTCGGCCGACCCGACGGAGTCCCTGAAGTCGTATGTCCCCGCACCCGGCGAGACGATCGCGCTGACCGTCACCTTCCCGCCGGCCGGCGTGTACGCCGACCCCTCCTGGGACCCGGCGGCCGCCGGCGCCGAGCAGTTGGCGGCCACCCCGGGCCTCGCCGAGCTGTTCGAGATCGACAACCCGGGCATGCACACCACGCCCACCGTCGACTACGGCGTCGTCCTGAGCGGCGAGATCGTCCTCGACCTCGACGGCGAGGTCGCCACGCTGGGACCCGGCGACCTCGTCGTGCAGAACGGCACCCGGCACGCCTGGCGCAACGGCGGCACGGAGCCCGCCACGGTGTTCTTCGTCCTGATGGGTGCGGGCGGCCCCGCATGAGCCCGCTGACGACGGCGGCGCCCGGCGCTCCGGTCGTCGACCTGGACCTCGCCGACCTGCGCCGCGACCCCTACCCCGCCTACGCCGAGCTGCGCCGCGCCGCCCCGCTCGCCTGGGTTCCCTCGGTCGGCCGGCATCTGCTGACCCGGTACGAGGACATCGTCCACGCGGAGAAGCTGCCCGAGGTGTTCAGCTCGCGGGAGGAGGGCTCGCTGCTGCTGCGCACGGTCGGCCCGAACATGCTCCGCGAGGACGACCCGGACCACCGGCGGCTGCGGTCCGCCGCCGAGCCGCCGACCCGCCCGCGCCAGGTCCGCGACCTGTGGGCGGCCTCCTTCGAGCGCACCGCGCACGACCTCCTCGACCGGATCGCCGGACGCGGCGAGGCCGATCTGATCGCCGACTTCGCCGAGCCGCTCGTCGCCGCCAACCTGGCGCTGGTCCTGGGCCTGCGCACGGCGAGCGCCGAAGACATCGCCGACTGGTCGCGGGCGATGATGGCCGGCAACAGCAACTACGCCGACGACCCCGACGTCTGGCTGCGCGCCGAACGGGCGACCCGGGCCATCGAGGCGGCGGTGGCGGAGGCCGCCGAGGCCGCCCTCCGCGAGCCCGACGGCTCGGTGATCTCCGCCATGGTCCACGCGGCCGATCCGGTGGAGCTCGCCGAGATCCAGAACAACGTCAAGGTGATCATCGGCGGCGGCGTCAACGAGCCGCGTGACGTCTTCGGCGTGGGCGCGTGGGCGCTGCTGAACCGTCCCGCGGTGCTGGACCGGGTCCTGAAGGATCCCGCGAGCTGGAAACGGGTCTTCGAGGAGACGGCCCGCTGGATCTCGCCGATCGGCATGTATCCGCGCCAGCTCACCCAGGAGTACGAGATCGCCGGGCTGACCCTGCCCGCCGGCAGCCGCGTGGCCCTCGTCATCGCCTCGGGCAACCGCGACGAGTCGGTGTTCGAGCGGGCCGACGAGTTCGACCTCGACCGGCCGCAGCGCCCGCATCTCGCCTTCGGCGGGGGTCCGCACTTCTGCATGGGCGCGTGGGTCGCGCGCCACGAGGTCAGCGCCATCGCCTGGCCCCTCCTCTTCGGCCGCCTCAAGGGACTCCGCCTCGCCGAAGGGGCCCAGAGCCATCTGGACGGCTGGGTGTTCCGGGGGCCGACCTCGCTGAACGTCACCTGGCAAGCAGCCTGAGCCGTCCCCTCGGGAGGACTTCATGCCCACCGTCATCTTCCAGTTGCCCGACGGGACCGAACGCAAGGTCACCGCCGCGCCGGGGACCGTGCTCATGCAGGCGGCCGTCTCGAACGGCGTGCAGGGCATCGTCGCCGAGTGCGGAGGCAACGCCTCCTGCGCCACCTGCCATGTCTACGTCGACCCCGGCTGGTCCGAGTCGGCGGGAGCGCCGAACGACGTCGAGGACGAGATGCTGGACTTCACCGCCGCCGAACGCCGGCCCACCAGCCGGCTCAGCTGCCAGATCCAGCTCTCCGACGCCCTCGACGGCCTGGTGGTCCACGTGCCCGAGGAGCAGGTATGACAAACGACTCCCCAGGCGTGGTCGTGGTGGGCGGCGGACAGGCCGGTTTCAGCGTCGCCTCCACGCTGCGCGCCACCGGCTACGACGGCCCGGTGACCCTGTTCGGCGCCGAGCCCCATCTGCCGTACCAGCGGCCGCCGTTGTCCAAGAAGGCCCACACCGAGGCCGCCGACCTGAGCGTCTCGCTGGTCCCGGAGTCCTTCTACGCCGAGCGGGACATCGAGCTGTGCCTCGGCGACGACGTGATCGCCGTCGACACCGCCGCCCGCACGGTCCGCACCCGCGGCGGCCGGAGCGTGCCCTACGCCCACCTCGTGCTGGCGACCGGCGCCCGCAACCGCCCGCTCCCGGTCCCCGGCGCCGAGCTGCCCGGCGTCCACGCCCTGCGCTCGCTCGACGACGCGCTGGCCGTCGGCCGGGCCCTGACGAGCGCCCGTGACGTGGTCGTGGTCGGTGGCGGCTTCATCGGCCTCGAACTGGCCCAGGTGGCCCGGGCCCACGGCGCGCGGGTGACCGTCGTCGAACTGGCCGACCGGCTGCTGAGCCGGGCGCTCTCGGCCGAGGTCGAGCCGCATGTGCGGGAGCGGCACGAGCAGGCCGGCGTCCGCATCCGCACCGGGACGGCCGTACGGGCGCTGGAGGGCGCCGGCCGGGTCGAACGGGTCGTCACGTCGGACGCCGTCCTCCCCGCCGACCTCGTGGTCTACGGCATCGGCGCCGCCCCTCGCGACGAGCTGGCGCGGGCGGCGGGGCTGGCCGTGGACGACGGCGTCCTGGTCGACGAGCAGCTCCGCTCGGTGTCCGACCCGCGGGTGTTCGCCGTCGGCGACTGCGCCCGGCATCCCCATCCGTACGCCGACGGGCCGGTCCGGCTGGAGTCCGTGCAGAACGCCACCGACCAGGGCGCGCTGGTCGGCCGCCGCCTCGCCGGACAGCCGCCCGCCCGGTACGAGAGCCTGCCGTGGTTCTGGAGCGACCAGGGCGCCGTCAAGCTCCAGATCGCCGGGCTCCGGGCGCCCTCGGACGACGTCCGGCTGGCCGTCGGCGACACTCCTGAGCGGCTGGCCGCGTACGCCTTCCGCGGCGGGCTGCTGGCCGCGGTGGAGACGCTGAACTGGCCCGCCGAGCACCTGGCCGCGCGCCGTCTGCTGGAGCGGCGGGCCCCGGTGTCCGCGGCCGACCTGGCGGGAACGACGCTCGGCGCGCTCGCCCGTGCCAGACGCGCGGCGGAGGTACGAACATGACGAACACGTTCGGGGCCCATCTGACCGTCAGCGCGGTCGAGGCCGGTGCGCGGACCGCCCTCGTCTTCGAGGACCGCACCTGGACCTACGCCGAACTGGAGTCGGCGGTCCGGCGGACCGTCGCCCGCCTCGACAAGTACGGGGTGCGCGGGGGCGACCGCGTGGTGATGCAGGGCGCGGCCCGGCCCGAGGCGCTGATCACACTCTTCGCGGTGACGCGCATGGGTGCGGTGCTCGTTCCGCTGCATCCGCAGGTGGCCGGGGGCGAGCTGGCGGTCGTCTGCGAGGAGACGTCTCCGGTGGCGGTGGTCGCCGGCGAGGGGTTCCCGACGGGGACGACCGGACTGCGGCTGGCCTGGGAAGACCTGCACCCCGTGGGGGACGACGGGCCCGAGGCTCCCCTGCTGGACGCCCCGGTCGGGTCCGACGTCGCCGTCATCGCGTTCACGTCCGGCACCTCCGGCCGCCCCAAGGGCGTCGCGCTGACCCACGGCAACCTGTGCCGGAGCATGGCGGGCGGCCTGGCCGGGATGCCCTCCGGCGCGGACGACACCGCGCTGATCGCCACCCCGTTGGCGCATGTCGCCGTCCTCGGCGGGCTTCCGCAGGTCACCTGGTCGCGGCGCGGGACGGTCGTCCTGGCCCCGCGCTTCGACCCGGACCTGTTCGTCGACCTGGTCCGCGACCACCGCGTGACCTGCGCCTTCGCGGTGCCCGCCATGTCCGCGCTGCTGGCCCGCCACCCCCGCTTCGGCAGCGGCGACCTGGACACCCTGCGCTGGATCCTGTCCGGTGGCTCGCCGGCCCAGACCGCCACCCGCGAGCAGTTCCGGGCCCGCGGGATCGGCGTGGTCAACTCCTACGGCCTGACGGAGACCAGCGCGGGCGTCACCTACTCCGCGCCCGACGAGTCGGCCACCTCCACCGGCTCCCCGGTACCCGAGGTCGAGCTGACGGTCGCCGACGCCGCCGGGTCCGCCGTCCCGGTCGGGACGCCGGGCGAGATCTGGGTGCGCGGGCCGTCGGTGGCGTCCGCGTACTGGACGGCCGCCGGGCCGGTACCGGTGACCGACGCGGAGGGCTGGTTCCACAGCGGTGACCGGGGGCGGTTCGACGACGAGGGCCGGCTCACGGTCGTCGGACGGCTCAAGGAGACCATCATCACCGGCGGCGAGAACGTCGATCCGGCCGAGGTGGAGAACGCGCTCGCGGACTTCCCCGGCGTCGTCGAGGTCGCGGTGTCCGGAGCGCCGGACCCGGTCTGGGGCGAGATCGTGACCGCCTTCCTCGTCACCGACGCCGACACCGACGCCGACGCGGACACCGGCGTCCCGACCCTGGACGACGTCCGCGGTCATCTCGACGGCCGGCTCGCCCGGCACAAGTGGCCCCGGCGGCTGTGCGTCGTGCCCGCACTGCCCCGCGGGGCCACCGGAAAACTCCAGCGGGCGCGCCTCGCGACTCTGCTGAACGACTGACCACAACCGCACGATCCGCACCCCGAGGCCGCACCGCCACAGGTGCCGTCTCGCCCACCCCTACCCTCACCCCGAGGAGACGCCATGAGTGCGACCATGCGAGCCGCGCGGATGCACCACGTCGGCGAGCCGATGAAGCTCGAGGAACTCCCCGTTCCCGAGCCCGGCCTCGGCGACGTCCGCGTGGCCGTCCACGCCGTCAACATCGTTCCGAACCTCGCCAACATCCTGAACATGTGGACCACCTGGTTCCCGCACAGCCCGCTGCCCACGCTGCCGGCGATCTTCGGCCTCGACCCGGCCGGTGTCGTCGAGGAGATCGGCGAGGGCGTCGAGGGCTTCGAGGTCGGCGACCGGGTGTACGTCAACCCGGGCCGCTCCTGCGGCTCCTGCCGGTCCTGTCGCGGCGGCGACTCGATCAACTGCGCCAGCTACGCCTTCGCCGGCTACTTCGGCTTCTCGCCGACCGCCCTCGGCCTCCTCGACCGCTACCAGGGCGGCCTCGCCGAGTACATGGTCGCCCCGGCGTACTCCCTGGTGAAGCTGCCGGACTCGCTGTCCTTCGAGGCCGCCGCCCGCTTCGGCTACCTCGGCACGATGTACTCGGCCCTGCGCAAGGCCGGAGCGGGCCCGGGGAAGACGATCCTGGTCAACGGCATCAGCGGCACCCTCGGCATCGGCGCCGCGCTCCTCGCGCCCGCCCTGGGCCTGACCCATGTGTACGGCACCGGCCGCGACAAGGGCCTGCTGGACCAGGTCGGCAAGCTGGCGGGCGGCCGGCTGCGGCTGCACTCCCTCGACGACGGTCCGCTCGACGACTGGCTGCGCGAGGAGACCGGCGGCCACGGCGCCGACATCTACATCGACGCCCTCGGTCCGGGCGCCCCGCACGAGACCTTCCGGGCCGGCATGCGGGCGATGGCGCGCGGCGGCATCGCGGTCAACATCGGCGCCGTCGCCGGCGATCTGCCCATCGACATCCACCGGATGATGGACCAGCAGCTGCAGCTGATCGGCTCGGCGTGGTTCACCTCCGGCGAGGGCCAGACCATGGCCGACATGGCGGGAGCCGGACTGCTGGACCTGAGCCCCCTGGAGCACCAGGTGTTCCCGCTGGAGCAGGTCAACGACGCCATCAACGGCATCGCGGAGCGCAACGGCGGCTTCAGCAACTTCATCATCAGCCCGACGGCCTGACCCGACCCGTCTTCGACCCCTCTCTGGAGACCGACCATGCACGCACCGCACGCCGGGCGCCCGGCCGACCCCCTCGACCTCCTCGAACTCGACAGCCTGCTCACACCGGACGAGCGCGCCGTGCGCGACGCGGTGCGCACCTTCTGCGACCGGCGCGTCGACCCGTTCATCGCCGAGTGGTTCGAGCAGGGGGCCATCGAGGACATCCGCGGACTCGCCAAGGAGCTCGGCGAACTCGGCCTGCTGGGCATGCACCTGGAAGGGTACGGCTGCGCGGGGATGAGCGCGGTCGACTACGGGCTCGCCTGCCTGGAGCTGGAGGCCAGCGACTCGGGGCTGCGTTCCCTGGTGTCCGTGCAGGGCTCGCTGGCCATGTACGCGATCCACGCCTTCGGCTCCGAGGAGCAGAAGGCGGAGTGGCTGCCGCGGCTGGCCGCCGGCACCGCCATCGGCTGCTTCGGCCTCACCGAGCCCGACTCCGGCTCCGACCCCGGCAGCATGCGCACGGCGGCCCGCCGCGACGGCGACGACTGGGTGCTCGACGGCCGCAAGATGTGGATCACCAACGGGTCGGTGGCCGACGTGGCCGTGGTCTGGGCCCGCACGGACGACGGCGTCCGCGGCTTCGTCGTCCCCACGGACAGCCCCGGGTTCTCGGCTCCGGCCATCAAGCACAAGATGTCGCTGCGGGCGTCGGTGACCAGCGAGCTGGTCCTGGACTCCGTACGGCTGCCGTCGACGGCCGTGCTCCCTGAGGTGCGGGGGCTGCGCGGTCCGCTGTCCTGCCTCAACGAGGCCCGGTACGGCATCGCCTGGGGCGCGATGGGCGCCGCGCGGTCGTCGTTCCGGGCGGCGCTGGCCTATGCCGGCGACCGGGTGCAGTTCGGCCGTCCGATCAGCGGATTCCAGCTGACGCAGGCCAAGTTGACCGACATGTCCCTCGAACTGTCCAAGGGCACGCTGCTGGCGCTGCACCTCGGCCGGATCAAGGACGACCGCGGGCTGCGGCCCGAGCAGGTCAGCTACGGCAAGCTCAACAACACCCGGACGGCGCTGGACATCTGCCGGACCGCGCGCACGATCCTGGGCGCGAACGGCATCTCGCTGGAGTACCCGGTCATCCGGCACGCCAACAACCTCGAGTCGATCCTCACCTACGAGGGAACCGTGGAGATGCACACGCTCGTGATCGGCCAGTCCCTGACGGGGCAGGCGGCCTTCCGGTGACGGACACACCACGGCCGGCGGCCGATATCCGGCGGGTCGGGGTCGTCGGCTGCGGGCTGATGGGCGCGGGCATCGCCGAGGTCTGCGCCCGCGCCGGCCTGGACGTCGTCGTCCACGAGTCGAGCCCGGACGCGGCGGAGGCCGGCCGGGCCCGGATCGCCGCCTCGCTCGACCGCGGTGTGCGCCGCGGCAAGCTCTCGGCCGCGGAGCGGGACAAGGCGCTGGCCCATGTCCGGGTCAGCACCGCCCTCACCGACCTGTCGGACCGGGACCTGGTGGTGGAGGCGGCGACGGAGGACGAGAAGGTGAAGGTCGAGCTGTTCGCCGAGCTCGACCGGATCGTCGCCCGCGAGGACGCCCTCCTCGCGTCGAACACCTCCTCCCTCCCCATCATGAAGCTGGGCATGGCCACCGCCCGCCCGCACCAGGTGATCGGCGTGCACTTCTTCAACCCGGTGCCGGTGCTGGAGCTCGTGGAGATCGTGCCCTCGCTGCTGACGAGTCCTCAGACGCAGTCCAGGGCCGAGGAGTTCGTCACCGAGGTGCTGGCCAAGAAGGTGATCCGCGCCCAGGACCGGGCCGGCTTCGTGGTCAACGCGCTGCTCGTGCCCTACCTCCTGTCCGCGATCCGGATGCTGGAGTCCGGGCACGCCTCGGCGGAGGACATCGACACCGGCATGGTCCTCGGCTGCGCCCACCCCATGGGGCCGCTGAGCCTGGCCGACCTGATCGGCCTCGACACGCTCACCGCCATCGCCGAGGCCATGTACGCCGACTTCAAGGATCCGCTGCACGCCCCGCCGCCACTGCTGCTGCGCATGGTGGAGGCGGGGCTGCTCGGCCGGAAGACCGGCCGCGGCTTCCACGACCACTCCGGGAAACAGGTGATCTCCTGATCTCAACTCATGTGCGGGACTTCTGCGTTGCGGCGAACTCGTCGGCCGCGGCGAGGTCGAAGTCGCCGTGGTCGCTGCCGAGCCCCTGCGCGACGAGAGCCGCGGTGGAGCTGCCGAGGACGGCGGCGTCGCTCGGCGTACGGCCCAGGCTCACGCCCCGCAGATAGCCCGCCGAGAACGCGTCGCCGCAACCGGTGGTGTCGACGACGTCGATCACGAAGGCGGGAACCGGCTCCGCGCCGTCGGCGGTCACCACCAGCGCGCCGTCGCCGCCGCGGGTGACGGCGACGACGCCCGCACCGGCGCCGAGGAGCTTGCGCGCGCCCGCCAGCAGGTCGCTCTCGCCGGTGAAGCCGAGGACCTGGTCCTCGTTGGGCAGCAGATGGTCGATGTGGGGCAGGGCCGCCTCGAGCTGCTCGAAGCTGCCGAGCACCCCGGGGGCGAGCAGGTCCACGGAGGTGACGACGCCGTGCTCCTTCGCGAACGACAGGATGCGCGTCGCGACGTCGACGCCGATCAACTCCGGGCCGCCGAGGTGGAGATGGGTGGCTTCGGCGAGGGCGTCCCAGGGGACGTCGTCCAGACCGTAGGTGATGTTCGCGCCGAGGAGGTGCAGCGAGGGACGGTCGCCGTTCGGCCGGATCGGCAGGACGCTCGCGGAGGTGGCGGTGTCGGTGCGGCGGACGAGGAACTCGGTGTCGATGCCCGCCCGTTGGAGCAACTGCACGAGCATGTCACCGGTCGGGTCGGTGCCGATCGCGCCGGCGCTGCGCACCTGGGCGCCCAACTTGGCGAGGGTGAGGGCGGTGCCGCCGGCGGTTCCGGCGGCGGTCATCCGGATGTCGTCGACGAGCGTCGCGCCCTGGCCCTCGGGTATCTCCTCCACGGGCCGCACCAGGACGTCCAGCACATGCACGCCCATCGTGAAGACCTTCATCGGCTCCCCCTTCATCGGCTCCCCCTTCATCGGCTTTCCTCCTGCGCGGGTGGTACGGGGTGGGTGGTTCCGTAGTCGCGGGCGATCGCGGCCTCGATGACGGCGAGTTGCTGCCGTTCGTCGAGGGCGCGCGGCCGGCCCATGGCGGCCGCGCGCTGGTAGACGCCGCAGGCCCATTCGAGGAGCAGGGCGTTCTCGACGGCCTTGTCGAGGGTCGTCGCGTGGGTGACCGCTCCGTGGTTGGCCATCAGGGCGGCGCTGCGGCCGTCGAGCGCGGTGAGCACCGACTCGGCGAGTTCGTGGGTGCCGAACGTGGCGTACGGCGCGACGCGCACGGTGCCGCCGAGTGCGAGCAACTGGTAGTGGATGCAGGGCAGTTCGTCGAGGACGCAGGAGACGGCGGTGGCCATCGGGGCGTGGGTGTGGACGACCGCGCCGGTGCCGTAGCGGTGGTAGACGCCGAGGTGCAGATCCAGTTCCGAGGTCGGCCGCAGGTCCCCGGCCACGATCTTCCCGTCGAGGTCGACCACGGTCACCTGGTCCGGGGTCAGCTGTTCGAGCACCGCTCCGGTCGCGGTGATCGCGACCCGGTCCTCGACCCGGAGACTCACGTTTCCGGCCGTGCCGATGAGGAGGCCCTCGGCCCCCAGGCGCCGACAGGCGTCCGCGACGGCGGTCCGCTCCTGACTCAGCGCCGAGCTTGAGGCGGTCATGGGCGCGAAGGTAGCGTAAACGTGAAACAAAGTCACGTTCAGGTTTGGAGACGTTTCCTTGGCCCAGCCGACAGCGGGTACCGGCGGCACCACCGGCGGAACTCCCCTGCGCCGCACCCCCCGACAGGCCCGCAGCAAGGCACGGCTGGCCCTGTTGCTGGAGGCCGCCGAACGCATCCTGGTCGCCGAGGGCGTCGAGGCGCTCACCACGACCCGGGTCGCGGCCGAGGCGAAGGTGTCGGTCGGCTCGCTGTACCAGTACCTCCCCGACCGTGGCGCGATCATCGACGCCCTGGCGACGGGGTACTTCGCCCGCCTGGAGGCCGTCATGGACGACCTGGTCCGGGCGGCGTCGCAAGAGCGGTGGGACGATCCCGTGGGCGTGCTCGTCGACACGTACGCCCGCGTCTACCGCACCGAACACGGCTTCCGCGCCCTGTGGTTCGGCAGCGGGCTGACCGAGCGGACCCGGGCCGCGGACCGCGAGCACAAGCACCGGATGGCCGACGGGATCCGCCGCGTCCTGCTCGCGCTGGGCGTCGCCCGCGACGACGAGGCCCTCACCAGGGCCGCCACCGCGGCGATCCTCACCGCCGACGCGCTGGCCCAGGAGGCGTTCCGCCGCGCCCCGGAGGGCGACGCGGCCCTCCTCGACGAGGCGAAGACGATGCTGCGCGGCTACCTCACCGAGATCGCCGCACGCTACGAAGCGCGGTAGGAGCCGCGACAGGGGGAAATCCGCTGGCAGCAGCGCCGAACCGGTCGATACGGTCGACAACCCCGACCCGGCCGCCACGGCCGGAGCCCGACCACCCGACAAAGGCGATTCCCGTGACCGTGCCCCGAGCGACGACGACCCTGTGGCGCCCCACCGGCCCCAAGGAGCTGGAGCTGGTGCGTGACCTCGCCTGGCGCGCCTGGCCGCCCCGCCTCCCCGAGCAGCCGATCTTCTACCCGGTCCTGAACGAGGACTACGCCATCAAGATCGCCCGCGACTGGAACGTCACACACGACGGCGCCGGCTACGTGACCCGCTTCGAGGTCGACACCGAGTTCCTGTGCCGCTACCCGGTCCAGCAGGCAGGCGGCCGAACGATTCTCGAACTGTGGGTGCCGGCCGAGGAGTTGGACGAGCTCAACGCGCACATCGTGGGCGAGATCCAGGTGGTTCACGAGTTCCGGTGACCGTCGACGGCCGCTGAGGAGTCCGCGCGCTAAGGGCTGTCCCGCAATCCCTGGTGGATCAGCGCGCGGCGTCAGATGCGGTGCATCGCAAGGCGGAGGCACGTCCGCATACTGGATGTATTCG
>NZ_JBFAKW010000161.1:0-19794 GCF_040655955.1 Streptomyces sp. NPDC050263
ACGGGCCAGGTATTGCGTCACAACAACACCAACCCGTGCGGCTCACTCTGCGTTCCGGCTCAGACCGCGATCACTGTCGTACACCACGTCGTTACATCACCATGGGCTGGATGCCGCAGATCTTCCGGGACGCGGGCGTGCCCGCGAGCACGGCCGGACTGCTCCTCGCGGTCACGATGGCGATGGGCGTCCCCCTCGCCTTCGTCATACCGCGCGTCGCCACCCGGCTGCCGCAGCAGGGCCCGATCGTGCTCGCGCTCGGCGGCTGCGGCCTCGTCGGATACGCCGGCCTGTACCTCGCGCCCGCCGGCGGCGCCTGGGCCTGGGCCCTGCTGCTCGGCGTCGCCAACTGCGCTTTTCCGCTGGCCCTCACGATGGTCGGGATGCGCGCCAGGACCGGAGTGGGCGTGGCCCAGCTGTCGGCCTTCGCGCAGAGCGCCGGCTATCTGATCTCCATCCCCGGCCCGCTGCTGGTGGGGGTGCTCTACCAGCACAGCGGCGGCTGGGGCCTGCCCCTCGCGCTGATGGCGGCGCTCATGGTCCCGCAGACGGTCGTGGGCGTCCTGGCCGGCCGCGACCGCACGGTGGAGGAGGAGGCCGCGCGCTGACCCCGGGGGAACCGCTGTGGACGCGGGGTGCGAGACTTGCCGCATGCCAGTGCTCGACCCGAACCCGCAGAACGGCCAGAAGAAGATGCTGCTCGTCTTCGGCTCGTTCTTCGCCATCTTCGTGATCATCGCCATCATCGCGACCATCGCCTCCCCCTGACGGCCCGGCCCGTCTCCAGGGGCGGGGTGGGGTTAACCCCCCTGTCCCCTAGGGGGTCAGGGTCAGGGTCAAGTGGGTGGACCACCGGATGGGTTGAGGGCCGCCGATTCCGTAACTTCGAGATGTGACCGCGGGAAGCGGATCACGCACCACGGTCCACAGGACCACGGTCCACGGACCGGGGACCAGGGACCACTCGAAGACAGCGGAGGCACCATGTCGGCCCCTACGCACACCCGGCCCCGCCCGGCCGCCCCGGGCGGCGTCGGCACCAGGCTGCCCTGGTGGGCCCTCGCCCTGCCGACGCTCGGCTTCATCACCCTGCTCGTGCTGCTCCTGAACCCCGCCGACGCCCAGGCGGCCGCCGGTGACCCGGCGATCACCCACCTCGTCGAGCGCGTGCAGCAGCTGATAGCACGCTAGGACCGCTGGTGAAACCGCATGTCAACTCCCTGCGCCCCATGGCCTGTTTCATGCGAAGCTGGGACTCATGAGCGTCGCAGAACCCCGCAGGATCGTCCTCTTCCGCCATGCGAAAGCCGACTGGCCTCAGGTGACCGACCACGAGCGTCCGCTCGCTGAGCGGGGCCGTAAGGACGCCGCCGTCGCCGGACACAGGCTGACCGACACCGGCATCCCCATCGACCTGGCCCTGTGCTCCACCGCGGTCCGCACCCGGGAGACGTGGAAGCTCGCCGTCCAGGAGTTCCCGCAGCGGCCGAAAACCGTCTACGAGGAGCGGATCTACGAGGCCTCACCGGGCGAGCTGATCGCTTTGCTCAACGAGACGGCCGACGACGTGCACAACCTCGTCATGATCGGGCACAACCCGGGCATCCAGGGTCTCGCCGACATCGTCTCCGGCCAGGCCGAGGGCGACGCGAGGGAGCGGATGCACGCCCGAGGCTTCCCGGCCGCCGCCTTCGTCGTCGTCTCCTTCGACGGCTCCTGGAAATCCCTGGAACCCGGCGCGGCCACCCTGCTCGACTACTGGGCCCCCTCCGAGTAACCCACCCGGCACGCGCAAGGGCCCGGCGCCGCGGTGGCGCCGGGCCGTCACCGTCCGTCCGCGCGGAGGCTACCGCTCGTCGTGCGTCTCCGCCGCCTCGACCTCTTCGCGGGTGATGCCCAGCAGGTACAGGACGGTGTCCAGGAACGGCACGTTCACCGCCGTGTGCGCCGCCTCCCGCACCACCGGCTTCGCGTTGAAGGCGACCCCGAGACCCGCGGCGTTGAGCATGTCCAGGTCGTTGGCGCCGTCACCGATCGCCACGGTCTGAGAGAGCGGTACGCCCGCCTCGGCGGCGAACCGACGCAGCAGCCGCGCCTTGCCCGCACGGTCCACGATCTCGCCGGTGACCCGGCCGGTCAGCCTGCCGTCGACGATCTCCAGCGTGTTGGCCTGGGCGAAGTCCAGCCCGAGCCGCTCCTGCAGATCATCGGTGACCTGCGTGAAGCCGCCGGAGACGACACCCACCTGGTACCCGAGCCGCTTCAGCGTCCGGATCAGGGTGCGCGCACCCGGAGTCAGCCGCACCTCGGTGCGCACCTTGTCGACGACCGAGGCGTCCAGCCCCTCCAGCAGCGCCACGCGCGCGTGCAGCGACTGTTCGAAGTCCAGCTCGCCGCGCATCGCGGCCGCCGTCACCTCGGCGACCTTGTCCTCGCAGCCCGCGTGCGCGGCGAAGAGCTCGATCACCTCGTCCTGGATGAGGGTGGAGTCGACGTCCATGACGACGAGCCGCTGGGCCCGTCGGTAGAGGCCCGCGTCCACCACGGCGATGTCCACGCCGAGCGCCGTCGCGGCCGTCACCAGGGCGGTGCGCAGGGGTGCGGCCTCCACACCGGAGACGGCGAACTCGACGGCGGTGACGGGGTACTTGGCGAGCCGGAAGATACGGTCGATGTTGCCGCCGGCCTTCGTGATCTTCGCGGCGATCGCTGCGGTGGCCTCCGCGGTGAGCGGATGTCCGAGCACGGTGACGAGTGACCGGCCGAGGCCGCGCGGCCGGTTGTCACCGATGCCGGAGATGATCTCCGCCTCCATCTTCATCGACTCGGCCCAGTTGTGGACCGTCGACCGCAGTTCCCCCTCGAGGCCGGCCGGCGGCTCGGTCACGAGCGCGCACAGCACCATCCGGCCTCGGGTGACGACCTGCTCGATGTCGACCACGTCGACGGAGTAGGCGGCGAGGGTGTCGAAGAGGCCGGCCGTGATACCCGGCCTGTCCTTGCCGAAAATCTTGACTAGGAGAGTAGGGACGTCGGAGGACGAAGTCTGCAAAGCGCTCATGGTGTACCCACCGTATCCGGCACCCAGTGCCGATCGCCGCTCGGGGCCGCCTGACGGACAGGGAACAATCGATGTCGAAGAGATGACGCCAACCTCAACGAACGGCCACGGGCCCCACGACCCCGTCCCTGCCTGCGTGGGCCCGGCCCTCGGAGGCGATCCGGCCGTCCCCATCGGCGGGGGAGAGGGCGGAGAGGGTGGCGGCGCCGGCAGGCCCTCCCCGGCCGCTCTCCCGCCGAGCCCCGGCACGCTGACCCCGTCCCTCCCCCAGTGTCCCCTTCGGCCGCCCGGTGTGCTCGGTGGCCGCCACGTGCTCGCCGCCTCTGCCCGATCGAGCAGGTCCGGGCAGACGGAATGAGGCCGAGCGGGCGGCGGTGGCCGCGGCCCCTCCGGCCGGGTCCGGACCCGCCGGGTCCGGCCGTCTCACCGTGTTCCCCCTCGCCGGCCTCGGCCCGTGGGGAGAGAGGCGGTGCGGGCGGCGGGGCCGCGGCCTCTCGGCTGGGCCCGGGCCCGCTTGGCCCGGCCCTTTCCGTGAGGGGGCGGAGCCGGTGGCGATGGCCATGTGCCTTCCCCCCGGCCGTGCCTCGGTCCCCCCGGTCCCGTCCTCACCGTGATCCTTTCGGTCCCCTCGGGGCCCTCGGCGGGGGCGGGGCAGCCGGTGGTGGAGGCGGCGGACCCTCCTCCGGTCCGGACGGCGGCCGCCGCTCACCGGGACGCGGGTCCGCGGGCCGTCGTGGCGAGCGGGGAGGCGGTCCGATCGGCCGGACCACGGTCGGGGCGCCGTAGACGTCGTCCGGCCCCGGCGGCACGCGGGGCGGCCGCCCGCCCGGCGCCGGGGACTCGTCCCGCCGGGAGCTCTCGTACGACCTCGACTGCCCGGCCCGGCTGCTCTGAGAGGGCCCCGGCCGCGCGTCCTCCGCGTCCAGCAGCTCTTCAGGGAGGCGCAGGTAGGGATTGGTCGCCGGATTCGGCGGCCGGTACGAGGCACTCGGCGCATACGGCCCGCTCTGCTCGCCCGAGTCTCCGAAAGACAGACGGCCTTCGCCGGAGTCATCCACCGCCGTGCCTCCCGCGTCACCCCGTGCCGACGACGCCGCCCGCTGTCCCGCGGCCCCCGTGGCACAGGCCAGCAGCGCACCGGCGGCCCCGGCCCCCGCACCCCACAGGGCACCCAGCAGCAACGCCATGCCGAGCTGCCCTCGCAGCTCGATCCCGGCCCCGAACGCATCGAAGCCCAGCACGGACAGCGAGGCGTCCACGGACACCTCGGTGAGCCAGGCGATCAACGGCAACGCCAAGGCGGTCGCGATCCCCAGCCGCACGGCACACCGCCCGGCGAACCCGGCAACCGAGGCCCCCCGCCCACCGGCGCCCTCTGCCCCAGAAGCTCCCTCGCCAGGCCGATGCCGATACCCCTCGCCGGTCCCCTGCACGTATGCCTCGTCCGACCGTCGCCCGTACGCCTCGCCGGTCCCCCGCGCATGCTCCTCGCCGGGACCCTGCCCATACCTGTCGCCAGGCCCTCGCCCGTGCCTCTCGCCCGGCTGCTGCCCGTGCCCCTGGCCGGGTGCCTGCCCGTGTGCCGCGCCGGTTCCCCGAGCTTGTCCCTGACCGGGTCCCCGTCCGTACTCGTCGCCAGGCCCTCGCCCGTGCCTCTCGCCCGGCCGTTGCCCGTGCCCCTGCCCGTACGCGTCGCCGGGATCCTGCGCTTGTCCCTCGCCGGTTCCCCGCCCGTACCCTCCGCCCGGCCCCCGCCCGGTCCGCACGTCCGCCCTGCCCGGGTCCCGCCCAGGCCACGCACTCCCCTCCGCCTCATCCACCCCGGAGGGGCCCGCAGCCCCCGCCGAGCCCGTCGCCCCCGCCGGTGCCCCCACCGGCGTCCGCACCGCAGTCAGCACCCCCGCCAGCAGCATCATCAGTGCCGCCGCCACTCCCAGCAGCCACACCCGTTCGTCCAACTCGGCCAGGCGGCTCAGCGTGACCGGCTGTTCGGTGCCGGCGCCGAGCAGGTCGTCCAGGGGATCCGGGAGGAGGTTCTTCAGCGCGCCCGTAGCCTGGCCGTCCCACGGGACGAACAGGCCGATCGGGATGCCCAGCCAGACCCCGTTCGGCGCGCCCAGCAGCGCCGCGCCCGCGATCCGCTTGGGATGGTCGTCGCCGATCGCCGCGTACGCCGCCGCCGCGAACCCGGCCGCCACGGCCACCAGCAGCACCGTGACGACGGCGGACACCGCCGGCCCCACCACACGATGCACCGCCTCCCACCCCCGCGGCAGCGGCGTGCGGCGCGAGGCCAGCAGGGCGATCAGCAGGATGCCGAGCGACCAGCCGATGCCGCCGAGCAGCGTGGGCACCGTGTCGACGGTGAAACCGACCGCCGCCTTCGCGTCGACCAGGTCCCCGAGCCGGTCCGGCAGCAGCCCCCCGATGTCACCGACGTCCCCCAGTCCGGGAATCTCCAGGCCACCACCCCCGCCGCTCCCCCCGCCGGGCAGGTCGTCCAGTCCCAGTGAGCCCCCGTCGAGCGTGATGACGTCGTGCCCCGCCCAGGCCAGTCCGCCGAGCATCGCCACGAACAGGGCTACCACCGCGCCGACGCGCGCGACGAGTTCGGCCGGGGCGATCACAACTCCGGCCCCGCGCAGAGACCGTAGGAAGAGCCACGACAGCAGCAGCGCACCCACCAGGCTCACCCCCAATGGCGTGATCTCGATGGCCGTGTTCGCCTCCGCGCCCGTCAGCCCGAACGCGGACACGTCGCCGGACGGAGTCACCGAGCCGCCGGCCCCCAGTGCCACCGCCGCCGCCGTCATCGGGCCCAACGAGCCCACCGAGTCCGCCCCCAGCAGATGCAGCCCGAGCGCGGCGGTCCCCGCCATCCCGATCAACGCCCAGCTCACCGCGGCGACAGCGGCCAGAGTCACGTCCGTCCACGGCACGCCCCTACCGCGCGCCACGCTTCCACTGCCTTCGACACCCGTGCCGGCACTCATGCAGACCCCCCGATCCGCGGCGCGCAGCGGCGAAGATCGCCGCTTCCGTCCCCCTCGCGTGCGTTTACCACTCTCCGGCCGGGTTTCAACCCCGTCAACGGGAACGGCCGATACGCTCGCGCAGGCTCTTCACAAGGCCCGACTTTCGGTCAGGGGGCCGCTACTGAAATAGTTCCCCCCGATGTTCGACATCCCTAGACTCCCCGTTGATGGGGCTAACTCGGGGGACAACTCAGTGGGGCTGGAGTGCCGGAACTCGTACTGGAATTGAACGGACGCACCTGGACGCTCGATCCGTCCAGGCCATACACCCTCGGACGTGATCCGCAGGGCGACATCGTCCTCGAAGACGCCAGGGTCTCCTGGCGTCATGCCACGGTCAGCTACAACGGCCGCAGTTGGGTCATCGAGGACCACGGCAGCACCAACGGCACGTTCGCGCAGGGGCAGCGGATCCATCAACTGGAGATCGGTCCCGGCGCGGCGCTGCACCTGGGCAACGCGACCGACGGACCGCGCCTGAACCTGTCGGGAGCGCAGGCGCCCGCCGCGCAACCCCAGCAGCAGCCGTACGCGGCGCAGGCGGCGAACCCGGGCTGGGCCCAACAGGCCCCGTCGGCGCAACAGGCCGACCCGCAGGCCGGCTGGCAGCCGCCGCAGCAGGGGCAGCAGCCGCCGTCGATCCCGCAACAGCAGGGCCCCGGCGTCGGCGCGGGGGCGCCGCCGGTCTACGGCGACCGCAGCCCCACCACGTTCCACCAGTTCTCCCTCGGCCGTGTGATGCGCATCGGCCGTGCCCTGGAGAACGAGCTGGTCGTCTCCGACCTGCAGGTCTCGCGCCACCACGCCGAGTTCCACTCGACGCCCGACGGCCGTATGGAGATCCGCGACCTCGGCTCGCACAACGGCACCTACGTCAACGGCCAGCCGATCGCCAAAAGCGGCTCGGTCCAGCTGGGCCCGACCGACATCGTCGGCGTCGGCCACTCGACGTTCCGGATCGTCGCCGACCGGCTCGAGGAGTTCGTCGACACCGGTGAGGTCTCCTTCTCGGCCCGTCATCTGACCGTCACGGTCGACGGCGGCAAGCAGATCCTCAAGGACGTCTCGTTCGGCGTCCCGGAGAAGTCGCTGATCGCGGTCATCGGACCGTCGGGTTCCGGCAAGTCGACCCTGCTCAAGGCGCTGACGGGGTACCGGCCCGCCAACCAGGGCGACGTCCTCTACGACAACCGGAACCTCTACAAGCAGTTCGCCGAACTGCGCCAGCGCATCGGTCTGGTCCCGCAGGACGACATCCTGCACAAGGAACTGACCGTCAAGAGGGCCCTCAAGTACGCGGCCAAGCTCCGCTTCCCCGCCGACACCACGGGCGCCGAGCGCGACGCCCGCATCGACGAGGTGCTGCGCGAGCTGAAGCTGGACATCCACAAAGAGAAGAAGATCACCTCCCTCTCCGGCGGCCAGCGCAAGCGCGTCTCGGTGGCCCTGGAGCTGCTCACCAAGCCGTCGCTGATCTTCCTGGACGAGCCGACCTCCGGCCTCGACCCGGGCATGGACCGCGACGTCATGCAGCTGCTGCGGGGCCTCGCCGACGACGGCCGTACGGTCCTGGTCGTCACCCACTCCGTGGCCGAGCTCGCGATCTGCGACAAGCTGCTCGTGATGGCGCCCGGCGGCAGCGTCGCCTACTTCGGCCCGCCCGAGGAGGCGCTGAACTTCTTCGGCTACGACACCTGGGCCGATGTCTTCTCCGCCTTCGAGAACTACCGCGACTACGACTGGGCGGGCCGCTGGAAGGGCTCGCAGCACTACCAGATGTACGCCGCGGACATCGACGCCATCGCGCCGCAGTCCGTACAGATGCCGCCGATGCAGGCCATGAAGCCGCCGAAGCCGCAGGGCTGGATGTCCCAGTTCGTCACGCTGGTGCGTCGCTATGTGTCGGTGATCGCGTCCGACAAGGGCTTCCTCGCCCTCACGGTGATCCTGCCGGTCGTCCTCGGCGCGGTCAGCCTGCTGATCGACTCCGGGAACAGTCTGCTGCCCAACCCGGTCAACCCGAAGACCGGCCGGATCATCCCCAACGGCACGGCCACCACCGTTCTGCTGATCCTCGCGGTCGGCGCCTGCTTCGCGGGCGCGGCGAACTCCGTCCGTGAGCTGATCAAGGAACGGGTCATCTACGAGCGGGAGCGCGCCACCGGTCTGTCGCGCTCGGCGTATCTGATGTCCAAGGTGTTCGTGCTCGGTCTGGTCACGGTGTTCCAGGGGCTGCTGGTCGGCGTCATCGGCTTCTCCAGCCGGGAGATCCCGACCGAGGGCCTGGTCCTCGGCAACGCCACGCTGGTGGAACTGTGCCTGCCGGTCATGGCGCTCGGCTTCACCTCGATGATGTTCGGCCTGGTCATCTCCTCACTGGTGAAGACGGCCGAGAAGACCATGCCGCTGCTGGTCATGTTCGCGATCATCCAGGTCGTCTTCACCGGCTGCCTGTTCGCCCTGAACGGCGCGGTCGGCGTCAACGAGTTCTCGTACCTGATGCCCTCGCGCTGGGCGGTCGCGGCGGCCGGCGCCACGCTGGACTTCAACAAGATCAGCCCGCCCAAGGACGGCGGCGACACGGACCCGCTGTGGGAGCACACCCTCGGCGCGTGGAGCCTGGACATGATCGCCCTGATCGCGATCGGCGTGATCTGCGGCTTCTTCGTGGCGCGCTTCCTGCGCCGCCACGAGCCCGAGGTCATGCGCAAGTAGTCACGCGGACCGAGCGGGACGGCGACGGCCGTACGACGCCGGAGGGCGGCACCCCTGACGCGGGGTGCCGCCCTCCGGCATGTGCGAGCGGTTGCTCAGTACGCGCTGTTGACGTTGTCGATCGAGCCGTACTTGTCGGCCGCGTAGTTCGCGGCGGCCGTGATGTTGGCGATCGGGTCGTAGATGTTCCAGGACGTGCCGGAGACGTGGTACGCCGCGAACGTCGGCGGGATCACCTGGAGCAGGCCCTTGGACGGGACGCCGTTGATGGCGTTGATGTCCCAGTCGTTGATCGCGTTCGGGTTGCCCGAGGACTCCCGCATGATGTTCTTGTGCAGGCCGTGGTAGCTGCCCGGGATGCCCTTGGACTTCATGATGTCCAGGGACTCCTTGATCCAGCCGTCGAGGTTGTTGGCGTAGCTCTTGGTGGCGGCCTTCTTGACCGCGGCGCGCTTGGCGGACCGGCTCGCGGCCTCCTTCGCCTCGCGCGCGGCCGCGGCCTTCTTCTTGGCGGCGGCCGCGGCGGCCGCCTTCTTCTTCGCGGCGGCCTTCGCGGCGGCGGTCTTGGCCGCGGCGGCCTTCTTCTTCGCGGCGGCGTCCGCCGCGGCCTTCTTCTTGGCCTCGATGGCGTCGACCTTCACGCTCGCCCCGGCCAGCTGGTCGGTGACGCCGGCCTTGACGTCCTGCACCGGCTCGGAGCTGTAGGCGACCCGGGCCGAGGAGACGGCGTCCGTAGTGGTCGTCTGCGCGTCGGCCGGCACCACGGAGAAGGCGAGGGCTGCGGTACCGAGCGTGGCGGCAGCGGCGATCGCGATCTTGTGAGTGTTCTTGGGCATGGCGGAAGGACCTCTTCGAATAGCGCGGAGGTCGCTCACTTCGTCCGACGGCGGACAGCGGATGCTTTCGGCAGGAACGCCGCGGGGAGAACCCACGGCGCTGAGCGACGAGAGCAATTCTTAGCGGCCGCAAAATGCCCAGGCAAAGGTGTGACGTACGATCCTCGGTAGTGGATCAGGGAAGGGCAAAACGGGACAGATAGAACCATCTGTCCCGTTCATGTGGGCCCCCTTTATCTCCTAATGGCCCTAGTACGTGATGTGCGCCCTATGTGCGGGCTCACATGGGACCCCGCCCGTTCTCACCGCCAGTTGCCAAAGCAATGCTCTGCGTCAGTGCCCGTCAGTGCCCGTCGGTGCCCGTCGGTGCCCGTCGGTGCCCGTCGGTGCCCGCAGGTGTCTGTGTCAGTGCCGGTCGGCGCCCTCCGCCGGGAGGATGAGGTGCACATCGCCGAACTCGTGCCACAGATAGCGCCCGCGCACCGCCTCGTCGTAGCCACGGTCGATCGCCGCCCGCCCCGCCACCGCCTCCAGCATCAGCAGATGCGAGGCCTCCGGCTCGTGCAGCCCGGTCAGCAGCCCGTCCACTGCCCGCACCCCGCGCGCGGGAGTGACGACCAGATCCGTCCACCCCGCACGCGCGCGTACGACCCCGTCCGCCCCGGCCGCCGACTCCACCGCCCGCACGGCCGTGGTCCCGACCGCCACCACCCGCCCGTCCCCGGCCCTCACCGCGTTGATCAGCCGGGCCGACGCCTCCGGCACCGCGAACCGCTCCGGATACGGCGGCTCGTGCGCCTCCGCCGAGGCGACCCCGGTGTGCAGCGTGATCGGCGCGAACTGCACCCCCCGGCTCACCAGCTCCGCCACCAGCCCCGCGGTGAAGGGCCGCGCCGCACTCGGCATCTCGGCGCTGCCCGCCCCGTCGGCCGACGGCAGCGCGAACACCGTCTGGTACACGGAGAGCGGCTGATCCCGCTCCGTATAGGAGTAGCGGATGGGCCGCCCGTGCTCCCGCAGCAGCCCCGGCACCGCCCCTCCGTCGCCGTCGCCGTCGTCCTCTCCGCCGGGAGACACCCGCGCCCACCACAGCCGCCCGCTCCCCGGGCTCAGCGGCTCCTCCAGGACCAGCCGCACCCCGCCGGGCAGCCGCACCCGCGCCCCCGCCGGTCCGCCCGCACGCGCGCGGGTGGTGCCCTTCCCGTCCGGCTCCCGCAGCTCGACGGCCCACCGCCCGTCGTCCCCGCGCGTGGAGAAGTGCACCACCACGCGCGCGTGCCCGATCCGCCCGTCCACGGCCGCCGCCAGCGTCGCCGAGGTGTTCACCACGAGCAGGTCCCCGGCCCGCAACAGACACGGCAGCTCCCGGAAGGCGTGATGCGCCGCCTCCGTCCCCCGCGACACCAGCAGCCGCACATCGCCGCGGTCCCGCCCCGGCCCGCGCTGCTCGGCCGGCACCCGCGCCGACAGCTCCTGAGGCACCCTCCCCGACTCTCGACCCGGCTCGAGCGGGGGGACCCCCGTGGCCAGCGTCATCGCCGTCCCTCCAGCAGGGCGGGCGCCCCGTACCGCCCGCTCGCCGGGCGCTCGTCCAGCAGTCGCAGGAAGGCCGGCGCCACCCCGGCCGGATCCGGCCGGGCATCGTCGTCGTCCGGCACCGCCGCCGCGTACAGGTCGGTGGCCATGTCCCCGGGGTCCACCGCCCAGATCCGCAGCGTCGGCTCCTCCTCGCCGAGCACCGCCGCGAGATGGTCCAGGGCCGCCTTGGACGCCCCGTAGCCGCCCCACGTCTCGTACGCCTCGGCGGCCGCGTCCGAGCTGACGGTGATCACCGTGCCCGCCGGCGCCGTGCGCAGCAGCGGCAGCGCCTCCTGGACCAGCCCCAGCGCCGCCACGACGTTCACCTCCAGCGCCCGCCGCAGCCCGTCCAGGGGCAGCTCCGCCAGCCGCACCAGCGGCTCGGCGCCCAGCGCGCTCGCGTTGTTCACCACCAGGTCGCAGCCGCCGAGCTGCCAGGCGGCCGCCACCAGCTCGACCCGGTGCGCGGGATCGGTGACGTCTCCCGCGCAGGCCTCGACCCGGGTCCCGTGCGCCGCCACGGCCGCCGCCGTCTCCTTCAGCACCGCCGCCGTTCTGGCGTCCAGCACCAGATCCCATCCCCGCGCGGCCAGCGCCTCGGCCAGCGCCCGCCCCAGCCCTTTCGAGGCCCCCGTGATGATCGCTACCGGCATGACAACCGTCCCCTCGTCCGACCGCCCCACTCGGCGGTGCCCCCAACGTAGGAACCGGCCGCCCGCCCCCGCCTCGGACGCGGGACCGGGACCGGAGGGGCCCTTCGTCGTACACCCGCGCACCGGTCCCTTCGCCCTAGACCGCCGTACCCGGGACCTCAGGCCTAGGTCTGCGGCCCCGCCCGCGGCCGTCACAGGACCGATCCGCGCTGTCACACCCCGCCGGTACCGTGAGGACATGAGTCAAGGCCCCCGGTCCGGCCTCGCCGCGGTGAGCTCCGCGCTGCTGGCCATGAGCAGGCACCTGGAGGTGCGTGACGTCCTCAAGACGATCGTCGCCTCCGCCCGCGAACTGCTGAACGCGCAGTACGCCGCCCTCGGCGTGCCCGACGACCACGGAGGCTTCGCACAGTTCGTCGTCGACGGCGTCAGCGACAAGCAGTGGAAGGCCATCGGCCCGCTGCCCCGCCAGCACGGCATCCTCGCGGCGATGCTGCGCGAGGCCAGGCCCGAGCGCCTCGCCGACGTCCGCAAGGACCCCCGCTTCGAGGGCTGGCCGTCCGCCCACCCGGAGATGTCCGACTTCCTGGGCCTGCCCATCAGGGACGGCGACGAAGTGATCGGCGCCCTGTTCCTCGCCAACAAGAACTGCCCCAAACCCGACGGAGCCTGCGGCTTCACGGAGGGGGACGAGGAACTGCTCTCGATCCTCGCCCAGCACGCCGCGATAGCCCTCACCAACGCCCGCCTGTACGAGCGCAGCCGCGAACTGACGATCGCCGAGGAACGCTCCAGGCTGGCCCACGAGCTGCACGACGCGGTCAGCCAGAAGCTGTTCTCCCTGCGCCTGACGGCCCAGGCCGCCGCCGCCCTCGTCGACCGCGATCCCTCGCGCGCCAAGGGCGAGCTGCAACAGGTCGCGGCGCTCGCCGCGGAGGCCGCCGACGAGCTGCGCGCCGCGGTCGTGGAGCTGCGACCGGCCGGGCTCGACGAGGACGGCCTGGTCGCCACCCTCCGCACCCAGATCCAGGTCCTCGACCGCGCCCACACAGCGCGCGTGACCTTCACCAGCCACGGCGTCCGCGCCCTGCCCGCCACCCAGGAGGAGGCCCTGCTGCGGGTCGCCCAGGAGGCCCTGCACAACGCCCTGCGCCACTCCGGCGCGGAGCACGTGGAGGTCACCCTCCGCAAACGCGGCCAGGACACGGTCCTGCGCGTCACGGACGACGGCGGCGGCTTCGACCCGACGACGGTCCGCCGGGCCGGCCGTCACCTGGGCCTGGTGTCGATGCGGGACCGGGCGAGCGGCGTCGGCGGCACGCTCATGGTGGAATCGGCGCCCGGCAAGGGCACCACGATCGAGATGGAGGCTCCCGGTGGCTGACGCAATCAAGGTGTTGCTCGTCGACGACCATCAGGTCGTCCGCCGGGGCCTGCGCACCTTCCTGGAGGTGCAGGACGACATCGAGGTCGTCGGCGAGGCCGCCGACGGCGCCGAAGGAGTCGCCCTCGCCGAGGAGCTGAAACCCGACATCGTCCTGATGGACGTCAAGATGCCGGGCATGGACGGCGTCGAGGCCCTCCGCAAGCTCCGCGAAGCGGCCAACCCCGCGCGCGTGCTGATCGTCACCAGCTTCACCGAACAGCGCACGGTGGTCCCCGCCCTGCGCGCGGGCGCCGCCGGATACGTCTACAAGGACGTCGACCCCGACGCCCTGGCCGGCGCCATCCGCTCGGTGCACGCCGGCCACATCCTGCTCCAGCCGGAGGTCGCCGACGCCCTGCTGTCCCAGGACGAAGCCAACTCGGGCCAGGGGAGAGGCGGTTCGCTCACCGAGCGGGAGCGCGAGGTGCTCGGCCTGATAGCGGACGGCCGCTCCAACCGCGAGATCGCCCGCGCCCTGGTCCTCTCCGAGAAGACCGTCAAGACGCACGTCTCCAACATCCTGATGAAGCTCGACCTCGCGGACCGCACCCAGGCGGCACTGTGGGCGGTACGCCACGGCGTCGCCGACTGACGACAGGCGGAGGCAATGCGGAGGGTTAACTTCCGATCCGAGATTCATACTGTCGTGGGAATGCCCCCCGGACGGCGCATCCTTCTTGGATCCCGACCGTTCTCCAGTGCGTGCCGCGGCGACTGCCGCGGCAATCGCGAGGAGGGCTCAGAAGTGAAGAACCTGAAGAAGGCAGCGGCTGTGACGATGGTGGCCGGCGGCCTGATGGCCGCGGGGGCCGGCATGGCCTCCGCCACCGACGGCGCCACCGCCCTCGGCGAGGCCAAGGGCTCGCCGGGCGTCGTCTCGGGCAACCTCGTCCAGGCCCCGGTGCACGTCCCGGTCAACGTGGTCGGCAACAGCGTGAACGTCATCGGTGTGCTGAACCCCGCCTTCGGCAACCTGGGCCTCAACCACTGAGGTCCCACCCGCACCCGCAGTGACCTCCGGCCTCCCCGGCCCCCACCGGGGAGGCCGGTCGGCTTGTCGCTTGGTCGCTCCAATGATCCGAACGAGCAGGCTTCCGTTCACCTCCCGCATCGTCCCCGATCACCCCGCGTTGGTCAGCGCACGGCCCGCGGCCGGGTCGGACACGCGAACGCAGGAGGAGCGCAACCCATGAACATCGCCAAGAAGGCTGCCGTGGCCCTCACCGTCGCCGGTATCGCCGCGGGCGCCTCGGCCGGTGCCGCCGTCGCCGACGCGGGCGCCGAGGGCGCGGCCGTGAAGTCGCCGGGCGTCGGCTCCGGCAACGCCGTCCAGGTCCCGGTCAACGTCCCGGTCAACGTGGTCGGCAACACCGCCAACCTGATCGCCCTCCTGAACCCGGCCTTCGGCAACACGGGCGTCAACCGGTGAAGTAGCCGCCGCAGCGCGAAAGGGGCCCCGCGTCGAGGACGACACGGGGCCCCTTTCGCACGCCGGCGCCGGCGCCCACGAGGCCCGTTCAGGGCCGAAACGGGGGCCTGGGGGCAGAGTCCCCGGCACCGCTCACCGCACCCCCCGCTCCCGCTCCTCCACAACGGAGTTGTACGCCGCGACCAGCGCCCGCCGAGCCGTGCGCTCAACAGGCCGCAACGCCTCCGCCCGCGCCGCCATCTCCGCGGAGCTCACCGCCCCGCCGTGCCCGTGCTCCGAGGCCAGCGCCACCAGCAGCCCCACCCGCTGCGCCAGCTCCAGCACCCGCACCGCCCGAGGCGGATACCCCGGAGCCAGCGCCTCCCGCCCGCGCTCGGCCCGAGCCCGGTACGCGTCGATCGCCGCCTCCGCCACCGGCCCCGACCCCGCCACGTCCAGCCGCGTCAGCATCGCCGTGGCGTCCCGCAACGCCTCCGCCAGCTCCCGCTCCGCCTCGCCCAGCGACGGCACATCGGCCGGCGGAGCCTCCCGCACCGGCAGACAGTGCCAGACGACCTCGACATGCACATCACCGTCGGGCCCGGCCTCGTACACCTCCGGCACCAGCCCGTACCCGGCGCCGTGGCAGACCACCGCCTCCTCCGCCTCCAGCGCCCGCGCGTTGAACTCCGGCGGACCGCTCAACCCCAGCGGATGACCCGGCACGGGCAGCGCCACCCGCAGCCCGCTCACCCCGAGCGCCCGCAGCCGCCCCAGCGCCAGCGTCAGCCCGACGGGCGCCGATTCCCCGGGCAGCCCCGCAACCCGGTGGACGGCGTCCTCCCCGACGATCGCGAGTACGGCGTCGTCCGGCGAGACAAATCCGGCCAACAGGGCATTTCCCCAAGCGGCGAGGCGGCCAGAGCGCGGTTCCGAAAGCATCCCCCCACCCTAAGGACCGGACCGATGGAACGGGTCGCCCGACCGGTGGCGTAGATTTTCCCGAGGGGGCCGTGCCCACCCACGCGCGGCGGTCCGACCCACAGACGTCCGCGACAAACCGACCGGCCACACTGCAAGGGGAGACAACGCGCTCATGAGCGATGTTCTGGAGCTTCAGGACGTATCCGTGGTCCGCGAGGGCCGGGCTCTCGTGGACCAGGTCTCCTGGTCGGTCAAGGAAGGCGAGCGCTGGGTCATCCTCGGTCCCAACGGGGCCGGCAAGACGACCCTCCTGAACATCGCCTCCACCTACCTCTTCCCGAGCTCCGGCGACGTCTCCGTCCTCGGCGAGCCCCTCGGCAAGCCCGGCACCGACGTCTTCGAGCTGCGCCCGCGCGTCGGCATGGCCGGCATCGCCCTCGCCGACAAGCTCCCCAAGCGCCAGACCGTCCTGCAGACCGTGCTCACCGCCGCCTACGGCATGACGGCCGGCTGGCAGGAGGAGTACGAGGACGTCGACGAGCAGCGCGCCCGCGCCTTCCTCGACCGCCTCGGCATGAGCGACTACCTCGACCGGAAGTTCGGCACCCTCTCCGAGGGCGAGCGCAAGCGCACCCTGATCGCCCGCGCCCTGATGACCGACCCCGAGCTGCTCCTCCTCGACGAGCCCGCCGCCGGCCTCGACCTCGGCGGCCGCGAGGACCTCGTACGCCGTCTCGGCCGACTGGCCCGCGACCCCATCGCCCCCTCGATGATCATGGTCACGCACCACGTCGAGGAGATCGCCCCCGGCTTCACCCACGTCCTCATGATCCGCCAGGGCAAGGTCCTCGCCGCAGGACCCGTCGAGCTCGAGCTCACCTCCCGCAACCTCTCCCTCTGCTTCGGCCTCCCGCTCGTCGTGGAACAGGTCGGCGACCGCTGGACGGCGCAGGGCCTGCCGCTCTCCTGACCGCTCCTTCTGCGCCCTGTCGGAGGCGGGACCCCCGGCCCTACCATGACGGTGTGAACGACATCGACGCATGGGTGTGGTGGCTCGTCGGCGCGGCAGCGCTCGGTATCCCGCTCGTGGTGACCGCGATGCCCGAGTTCGGCATGTTCGCGGTCGGCGCGGTGGCCGCGGCGATCGTGGCAGGCCTCGGGTTCGGAGCCGTCGCCCAGGTGCTCGTCTTCGTCGTCGTCTCCGTCGCCCTCATCGCCGTCGTGCGTCCCATCGCGACCCGGCACAGCAAGCAGCGACCCCAACTCGCCACCGGCATCGACGCGTTGAAGGGCAAACAGGCCGTCGTACTGGAGCGGGTCGACGGCTCCGGCGGCCGGATCAAACTCGCCGGCGAAGTCTGGTCGGCACGCGCACTCGACACCGACCGCGCCTATGACGTGGGGCAGGAGGTCGACGTCGTGGAGATCGAGGGCGCCACGGCGATCGTCATCTGACCTTGTACAACTCCCGCACTACGTAAGTGAACCGAACACCTCGCGAGCCGCACGACGGTCTGACAGACTCGACCAGCAAGATCTTCAACAGACATAAGATCTTCCGAAAGCGCTGAGGCGGAGAAGGGTACGGGGAGCCGACGATGGAACCGGTCATCATCGTCCTGGTCATTCTGGTGGTGTTGGTCTTCATCGCCCTGATCAAGACGATCCAAGTCATCCCGCAGGCCAGCGCCGCCATCGTGGAGCGCTTCGGCCGTTACACGCGGACGCTGAACGCGGGACTCAACATCGTCGTTCCGTTCATAGACACCATCCGCAACCGCATCGACCTGCGCGAACAGGTCGTGCCGTTCCCGCCGCAGCCGGTGATCACCCAGGACAACCTGGTCGTGAACATCGACACGGTCATCTACTACCAGGTGACCGACGCCCGGGCCGCCACCTACGAGGTCGCCAGCTACATCCAGGCGATCGAGCAGCTCACCGTCACCACGCTCCGCAACATCATCGGCGGCATGGACCTCGAGCGGACCCTGACCTCCCGCGAGGAGATCAACGCGGCCCTGCGCGGCGTCCTCGACGAAGCCACCGGCAAGTGGGGCATCCGCGTCAACCGCGTGGAACTGAAGGCGATCGAGCCCCCGACCTCCATCCAGGACTCGATGGAGAAGCAGATGCGCGCCGACCGTGACAAGCGCGCCGCGATCCTCACCGCGGAAGGCGTCCGCCAGGCCGCGATCCTCACCGCCGAGGGCGAGAAGCAGTCCCAGATCCTGCTCGCCGAGGGCGAGGCCAAGGCCGCCGCCCTGCGCGCCGAGGGCGAGGCCCAGGCCGTCCGCACGGTCTTCGAGGCGATCCACGCCGGCGACCCGGACCAGAAGCTGCTCTCCTACCAGTACCTCCAGATGCTCCCGAAGATCGCCGAGGGCGACGCCAACAAGCTCTGGATCGTCCCCAGCGAAATCGGCGACGCGCTCAAGGGGTTGTCCGGCGCCATGGGCAACTTCGGCCCCTTCGGCGGCAATTCCGGCGGCAACAGCGGCAACAGCGGCAACCGTGGCAACGGAGACGGCGGCGGCGAACGCCGGGAGAAGCCGTCGATCGACTGACCCGCACCACAAGACCGGGGCCCACCTCCGCTCGGGAGGTGGGCCCCGGTCACGCGCGGGCCCGGCCGGCCTACGCGGCGTCCAGCGTCAGCCACTCCGGCAGCGCGGCCAGGTCGTCCTGCCCCAGCGACAGCAGCATCGCGTCCGCCGGCGTCGGCTCGAACGGCTGCCGCAGCAACGGCATCTCCGCCTGCTCCGGAGTCCGGTCCGCCTTACGGTGGTTGTCCTCCGCGCACGAGGCGACCGTGTTCAGCCACGAGTCCTGACCACCCTGCGCCCGCGGCACCACGTGGTCCACGGTCGTCGCCCGACGACCGCAGTACGCGCACCGGTGCCGGTCCCTCACCAGCACACCCCGCCTCGACCACGGTGCTTGTCTTCGGAAGGGCACCCGTACGTACCTGCACAGCCTGATCACCCGGGGCGCCGGAATGTCCACCTCCGCGCCACGCATCCGCAGTTCGGGGTGGGCCTGCTCGACGACGGCCTTGTCCTGGAGCACCAGAACGACGGCACGGTTCAACGTCACCGTCGACAGCGGCTCGAAGCTCGCGTTCAGTACCAGCGTGTCCCGCATACCAGCCCACCTCCTGTGTGCACCGGCCCACCCCCTGGCGGGCTGGGATCAACTCTGGCCGGGCACGCCGAGATGGACAACGCAATATCTGCTGCTCCACGAGGGGTGACCCCCGCGACCCCCGGCAACAAAATGCCCGCCCCTGATCACTTCCAAGACCAGGGGCGGGCAAACGTTCAATGAACGATGAGCTGACTCATCCCTCCTTGGGATGTTCGTACTCGCCGATCAGCTGCGCGCGGCCGATCGCGTGGAAGCGCAGGTTGAAGCCCACGACGGCGGGCGAGGCGTCCGAGTCCGGACCGAGCTTCTCCTGATCCACCGCGTACACCGTGAAGACGTACCGGTGCGGCCCGTCCCCGGGCGGCGGCGCGGCCCCGCCGAAGTCCTTGCCGCCGTAGTCGTTGCGCGCCTGGACGGCGCCCTCCGGCAGCCCGTCGAACGCCCCGCTGCCCGCACCGGCCGGCAGCTCGGTCACCGAGGCCGGGATGTCGAACAGCACCCAGTGCCAGAACCCGCTGCCCGTCGGAGCGTCGGGGTCGTAGCAGGTCACGGCGAAGCTCTTGGTCCCGGCCGGGAAACCCTCCCACCGCAGCTGCGGCGAGACGTTCCCCGCCGCGTGGACCTGCGCGTCCTTGAGCGTCGTCCCCTCCTGCACATCCTCGCTCGTGACCGTGAACGACGGCACCGGCGGATGGAAATCGTGGGGCAGCGGCCGCCTCTTCAGCTCGGTCACCTCGACACCTCCTGATAGATCGGAAAGGCACTCCATGCCTGCCTTCGGAGCCTACGACCTTCCGAGAGCCCACGACTCCCACGACCTTCACACCGTCACATACCGTTGCCCGATGCCCTATCGGAGATCGCTCACCCGCCGGGGACGCCGAAGAACCCTGGGCGTCCGACTGACCCTCTCCTTCTGACCCTCTCCTTCGAGAAGATCACCACGCAGGGCTACGCCCGCATGCAGCGCAGAGGGGCCCGGGGGGGCGGGAGGGGGCCCCCGCCCCCCGC
>NZ_JBFAKW010000162.1:0-19760 GCF_040655955.1 Streptomyces sp. NPDC050263
TCGCCCTCGTCGCTGCTGCACTGGACCCGGCGCATGATCGAGATCCGCAAGCAGAACCCCGCCTTCGGGCTCGGGACGTACACCGAACTCCAGTCCTCCAACCCGGCCGTCCTCGCGTTCCTGCGCGAGGCCCCCCTCACCGAGGAGGGAGGGGACGACCTGGTGCTGTGCGTGCACAACTTCTCGCGCTTCGCACAGCCCACGGAGCTGGACCTGAGCCGTTTCAACGGGCGCTACCCGGTGGAGCTGTTCGGCGGGGTGCGCTTCCCGGCGATCGGTGACCTGCCGTACCTGCTCACGCTGGCCGGGCACGGCTTCTACTGGTTCAGGCTCCGCAAGGACGCGGCCTAGAACCCCGGGGCGGGGCGGTTTCCGCTGTCCCGCCCGGGGCACGCATCACTCACACCCCGACCCCCCGGGGAAAGGAATGTGACACATATGGCGGAGACTGTCACACTTTCCGGCAAAACGAGCCCCGGCCTCCTGGCGTCGTTGGACCCCCTGCTGCGGGAGTGGCTCCCCCGGCAGCGCTGGTTCGCCGGCAAGGGGCGTCCGATCACCGGGTTCTCGCTGGTGGCGGCCACCGAGCTGCTGCCCGCCACGGCCCGGCTCGGCCTGTACCACCTGCTGGTGCGCGCCCGTCAGGGAGCCGCGCCCGGCGACTGCTACCAACTGCTGATCGGCGCCCGCGAGGCCCTTCCGCCCCGGCTCGCTCCCGCGCTGATCGGCCATGTGACGGACGGGCCGCTGGCCGGGCGGACCGTGTTCGACGCCCTGTACGACACCCGGCCCGCCGAGGTGCTCCTGGAGGCCTTGCGCACCCGGGCCCGGATCGGCGGACTGCGCTGCGAGCGCGACCCGGGCCAGAAGATCCGCTCGGGGCTGGTCCCGCGCCGGCTGACCGGCGAACAGTCGAACTCGTCGATCATCTATGGAGATACGTTCATCCTGAAGCTTCTGCGGCGGGTCGTGCCGGGCGTCAATCCCGACCTGGAACTGCCGCTGGCGCTGGCCCGCGAGGGCTGCGCCAGAGTGCCCGCGCCGGCCGCGTGGATGCTCGCGGACCCGAGCGAGGGCGAGGGCGAAAGGGACGGTGAGGGCGAGTCGTACGTCCTGGCGGTGCTCCAGCCCTACGTCCAAGGCGCGGCGGACGGCTGGGAGCTGGCGCTGCGGGAGCTGGCCAAGGGCGAGGACTTCGTCGCGGAGGCGCGGGCACTGGGGCGGGCCACGGCCGAGGTGCACGGGGCCCTGGCCCGGGCGCTGCCCACGGCGACGCTGGGGCACGCGCAGATAGGGCCGATGGTCGACGGCATGACCGAGCGGCTCGACGCGGCCGCACAGGCGGTGCCCGCGCTGCGCCCGTACGCGCCCGCGCTGCGCACCGCCTTCACCGCGCTGGCCGACCTCGCGGCCGAGGGCTGCACCTGGACGGCCCAGCGCATCCACGGCGACCTGCACCTCGGGCAGTGCCTGCGCGCGGCCTCCGGCCAGTGGGCGCTGATCGACTTCGAGGGGGAGCCCGCCCGGCCGCTGGCCGAGCGGCGGATGCCCCAGCCGGCCGTGCGGGACGTGGCGGGCATGCTGCGGTCCTTCGACTACGCGGCCCGGTCGGCCGACCCGCCCGCCCCGGGCTGGGCGCACGCCTGCCGGGCGGCGTACTGCTCCGGATACGCCGAGGCGGCGGGCGTCGACCCACGCACCGACCCCGTGCTGCTGCGGGCCCACGAGACGGACAAGGCCGTCTACGAGGTCGTCTACGAAGCCCGGCACCGCCCCGACTGGCTCCCCGTCCCCCTGTCCGCGATACACCGCCTCGCCGCACCCGACCTGCCTTGAGGAGGCTCCGTACGTGACTCCCCCGAAGAAGAAGGCCACCGCGAAGAAAGCAGTGACCAAGAAGGCCGCGGGCAAGAAGGCGGCGGGCGAGAAGCCGACGGGGGGCGCGAAACGTTCCGCGAAGAAGCCCGAGCAGCCCGTGGCGCCTGTGGCGCCCGTGGCGCCCGCGCCGCCTGTGGCCCCCGCGCCGCCTTTCGAGGCCACCCCCTCCCCCGCCTTGGACACCGCCGACCGCGAGCGGCTGCTGCACGGCACGCACCACGATCCGCACGCCGTGCTCGGCGCGCATCCGGCGCCCGGCGGGGTCGTCTTCCGGGCGCTGCGCCCGTACGCGCGGTCCGTCACGGTCCTGGTCCCGTCCGGCGATCTGCGCGCCGAGCTGCACGACGACGGCGACGGCTTCTTCTCCGGCCTGCTGCCCCTGGCCGAGGTCCCGGCCTACCGGCTCCTCGTGGCGTACGACGGCACGACCGTGGAGACGGAGGACGCCTACCGTTTCCTGCCCACGCTGGGCGACCTGGACCTGCATCTGATCGGCGAGGGCCGGCACGAGGAGCTGTGGACGGTGCTCGGCGCGCACCCGACGACCCACGAGGGCGTGCCCGGCACCGGTTTTCGCGTGTGGGCACCGAACGCGCGCGGGGTGCGGCTGGCCGGCACCTTCAACTTCTGGGACGGCACCGGCCATCCGATGCGCTCCCTCGGCTCGTCCGGGATCTGGGAGCTGTTCGTGCCCGGGATCGGCGAGGGCGAGCTGTACAAGTTCGACATCACCCGCCCCGACGGCTCGCACACCCTGCGCGCCGACCCGATGGCGAGGCGTACGGAGGTGCCGCCGGCGACCTCGTCGATCGTGCACGCCTCGCACCACGAGTGGGGCGACGGGGAGTGGCTGGCCCGGCGGGCCGAGATACCGGTGCACGAGGCCCCGTTCTCCGTCTACGAGGTCCATCTGCCGTCCTGGCGACCTGGCCTGACGTATCGTCAACTCGCCGAGCAGTTGCCCGCGTACGTGAGGGACCTGGGCTTCACGCATGTCGAGCTGATGCCGGTCGCCGAGCACCCCTTCGGCGGCTCGTGGGGCTACCAGGTCACCGGCTTCTACGCGCCGACGGCCCGGCTCGGCACACCGGACGACTTCAAGTACCTGGTGGACGCGCTGCACCGGGCCGGGGTCGGCGTCCTGATGGACTGGGTGCCGGCGCACTTCCCGCGCGACGACTGGGCGCTGGCCGAGTTCGACGGACGTCCGCTGTACGAGCACGAGGACCCGCTGCGGGCCGCGCATCCCGACTGGGGGACGCTGGAGTTCGACTTCGGCCGGCGCGAGGTGCGCAACTTCCTGGTGGCCAACGCCAGTTACTGGTGCGAGGAGTTCCATGTCGACGGGCTGCGGGTGGACGCCGTCGCCTCGATGCTCTACCTCGACTACTCGCGCGAGCACGGCCAGTGGACGCCGAACGAGCACGGCGGCCGGGAGAACCTGGACGCGGTGGCGTTCTTGCAGGAGATGAACGCGACGGTGTACCGCCGCAGCCCCGGGGTCGTCACGATCGCGGAGGAGTCCACGGCCTGGGACGGCGTCACGCGGGCCACCCACCATCCGGGGCCGAGCGGCTTCGGCGGGCTCGGGTTCGGGCTGAAGTGGAACATGGGCTGGATGCACGACTCGCTCCAGTACATGAGCCACGAGCCGGTGCACCGCCGCTTCCACCACCACGAGATGACGTTCTCGATGGTGTACGCGTACAGCGAGAACTACGTGCTGCCCCTCTCGCACGACGAGGTGGTGCACGGGAAGCGCTCGCTGGTGTCGAAGATGCCCGGCGACTGGTGGCAGCAGCGCGCCGACCTGCGCGCGTATCTGGCGTTCATGTGGGCCCACCCGGGCAAGCAACTCCTCTTCATGGGGCAGGAGTTCGCCCAGGGGGCGGAGTGGTCGGAGGCGCACGGCCCGGACTGGTGGCTGCTGGACCCGGCGTACGGCGCCGAGGCCGATCACCGGGGGGTCAGAGACCTGGTCCGGGACCTCAACACCGTGTACCGGACGGCCCCGGCCCTGTGGCAGCGGGACACCGACCCCGCCGGCTTCCAGTGGGTGGTCGGGGACGCGGCCGAGGACAACGTCTTCGCGTTCCTGCGGTACGACGCGGAGGGCGCCCCGCTGCTGTCCGTCTCCAACCTCTCCCCCGTCGTCCGCCACGACTACCGCCTCGGCGTCCCCGACGACGTCCCGGCCTGGCACGAGATCCTCAACACGGACGCCGAGCGGTACGGCGGCAGCGGGGTCGTGGGGCCGGACCCGGTCAAGCCGGAGCCGCACTCCCTGCACGGCCGGCCGGCGAGCATCCGGCTGACCCTGCCTCCGCTGGCGACGGTGTGGCTACGGCCGGCCTGAGAGCCTGTCGGGGGACCTTCGGTTGCCGGACCGGAGGTCACCCGACAGGCTCTCAGCCTCAGCGGTCCTGCTTGCCTCCGAACATGAGCCGTCGCAGGGACGCCAGCAGTCCCCTCGTCCGGTTCTCGTCGCGGTGGGAGGCGGACGGGGAGGCGGACGGGGTCCGTCGGGCGTCCGGGGTGCGCAGTGCGGCCGCGTCGGCGGAGAGTTCGTAGCGCACCGGCAGTACGCGCAGCCCCCGCACCACCGGGCCCGAGCGCCAGGGCAACTGGTCGCAGGGGAGGGTCAGTTCGGCGCGGATGAAGTGGTCGAAGACGCGGCCGACGGCGGTGGTGACGATGAGGCCGCCGAGTTCGCGGGCCGCGCTCGGGCACTGGTGGGCGCCCGCGCCCCAGCCCAGATGGGCGCGGGTGGAGACGGTGGAGCCGACCATGTGGGAGGAGCCGATCGCCAGCAGGTCCTGGTGAGCGGCGGCGGAGGACGGGGAGACGATGTCCCCGGCGCGGATCCAGAACCGGCCGAGCGGCACGTCCCGCGCGGCGAACCGGAAGCACATGTTGGCGACGGGCGGGTTGGCGAGGGCGGCCCGGTTGACCGTCTCGCCGAGCTGCCCCGCCGACAGGCTGCGGCGCACCGTCGCATTGCCCCGCAACACCTCCAGCAGGGTGTTGAGGACCATGTTGCCGGTGATGTCGTTGAGGTAGACGGCGTTCATGAACAGCTCCCGGCCGAGCTGTTCGTCGGTGAGGTCGGGGTCGGCGAGCATCATGTACGAGGTGAGGTCGTCGCCGGGTCTGGCCCTGCGGTGGGCGGCGAGACGGGTGAAGGCGGCGAGCGCCCGGCCGGTGGCGGGGCCGGAGTCGGGGCCGCCGTCGAGCATCCGCCACAGGTCCATGACCAGTTCGTCGCCGAGTTCGACCGGGCAGCCGAACAGTTTGGCGGTGACCATCAGCAGCAGCGGCCGGGTGTACTGCGCGCCCAGGTCGGCGAAGCCGGTGCGGCCCGACTCGGCGGCGAGCAGCGCGACGAGTTCGTCGGCGTAGCGGGCGACGGCCGCGCGCAGTTCCCAGCCCTCGGGGCTCTTGGCGTCCTGGAAGGGGCGCAGGGCGGCGTGGTGGGTGCGGCGGGCGGCCCGGTGCTCCTCGTCGTCCATGAACATCGTCTGGCGGACCTCGTAGCCCGCGAGCAACGGCCAGCCGGGCGGCAGTTCGCCCTGGGCGCGGGCCCGCCAGTACCGTACGTCGCGTCGCCACTGGCTCTCGTTCTTCAGGACCTCGAGGACCTCCCGGTAGTCGAGTACGAGCCACACCGGCACGCCCATGAGTCCGACGGGGGCCACGGGCCCGTACATGCTCCGCAGCCGTCGGTACACCGCGCCGGGGTCGGCGTCGAACTCCGCCGTGAGCAGTGGCTGGACGGGGAGCGTCCCGAGGGGCGGGCTGTCGGCCGGTGCGACGGCGTGTGGCTGGGCTTCCATAACGACACGCTTACCGCACCGGCCGTGCACGCGCAGTGATCACGGCACGAACTGTTACGTCTCGGTGATCCCGTGTTACGCCGGGCGCTCTTCCAGGGCCGCGGCCAGCGCTTTCGGCAGCTCGTTGGTATGGACCACTCCGAGCCGTTGGGTGGCGCGGGTCAGCGCGACGTAGAGGTCGCTGGTGCCGTAGCCGCCCGGTTCGACCACGAGCACGGAGTCGAACTCCAGGCCCTTGGACTGGCGCGGGTCGAGCAGGACGACGGTGCGGGTGAGGTCCGGTTCGGCCCCGGCCGTCACCCCGTCGAGGCGGGCCGCCAGCGGCCGGTGCAGTGCGCGCGGGGCGATCACCGCGAGCCGGCCCTCGGCGGGCGTGAGCTCGGCGACGGCCTCGGCGACCGCGCCGGGCAGGTCGTCCGTGGCACGCGCCCAGGGGCGCACGCCGGTGGAGCGGACCGAGCTGGGCGGCTCGAACCCGGGGTCCTCGGCGCGGACGACCGCCGCCGCGACCTCCATGATCTCGGCCGGGGTGCGGTAGTTGACGCCGAGCCGGGTGTGCTCCCAGCGGTTCTCCACGTACGGGGTGAGGATGCCCGACCAGGAGCCGACGCCGGCCGCCTCGGCCGTCTGGGCCGGGTCGCCGACCAGGGTCATCGAGCGGGTCGGGCTGCGCCGCATCAGCAGCCGCCACGCCATCGGCGACAACTCCTGCGCCTCGTCGACGATGATGTGCCCGAACGCCCAGGTCCGGTCGGCCGCCGCGCGCTCGGCGGCGCTGCGGTGGTCGTCCTCCTCGTGCCGCTCGGCGAACCGCTCGGCGTCGATGATGTCGTGCGCGGAGAGGACCTCGCCGGCCTCGGGGTCGTCGTCCTCCTTGTCCTCGAACTCGAAGCTCCGGGAGGCGTAGGACACGTCGAGCACGCCCTGCGCGTAGGCGACCTGCGTCTGACGGTCGCGCTCGGCGAGCGCCCGCGCCGACCGGTCGTCCTCGCCCAGCAGTTCGGCGGCCTCGTCGAGGAGCGGCACGTCCGACACGGTCCAGGCGCGGGTCACCGGGCGGCGGACGGCGGCCGCGTCCTCGGCGCTCAGGTGGGCCTCGGGGGCGGCGAGGAAGTCGGCGACCAGGCGCTGCGGGGTGATGCGCGGCCACAACTCGTCTATGGCGGACCAGACTTCGGGGTTCTCGGCGAGTTCGTCGCGGATCTGGGTGATGTCGCTCGCGTCGAGCATGTTGGAGCCGTCGTAGGGGTCGGTGCCGATGCGTTCGGCGACCATGTCCGTCAGCGCGTTGAGGATGTGGCCCTCGAAGTGCTCGCGGGCCGCGTTGTGCGGCAGCCCGGCGGCGCGGGTGCGGTCGCGGGCGACGCCGGCCAGTCCGTCGTCGAGCATCAGGATCTCGCGGTCGTGCTCGATCGTGATCACCGGGTCGGGCAGCGCCTGCCGGTCGCGGACGACGGCGGCGAGGACGTCCGCCATGTCGGCGCGGCCCTTGACCGCGGCCGCCTCGGGCCGGTCCGCGACCGTCGCGTGGACGCCCGGGTACAGCTCGCCGACGGTGGCCAGCAGCACGCCGGTCTCGCCCAGCGAGGGCAGCACCTCGCCGATGTAGCCGAGGAAGGCGGGGTTGGGGCCGACGATCAGGACGGCCCGCTTGGCGAGCAGCTCGCGGTGCTCGTAGAGCAGGTAGGCGGCGCGGTGCAGGGCGACGGCCGTCTTCCCGGTGCCGGGGCCGCCCTCGACGACCAGCACGCCTCGGTGCGGCGCCCGGATGATCTCGTCCTGCTCGGCCTGGATGGTCTGCACGATGTCGCTCATCCGGCCGGTGCGCGCGGCGCCCAGCGCGGCGAGCAGCACGGCGTCGCCGGTCGGGTCCTCGTGACCGGTGCGCTCCTGGTCGCCGAGGTCGAGGATCTCGTCGTGCAGGGCGGTGACCCGGCGGCCCTCGGTGGTGAGGTGCCGGCGGCGGCGCAGCCCCATCGGGGTGTGGCCGGTGGCCAGGTAGAAGGGGCGGGCGACGTCGGCCCGCCAGTCGATCAGGATCGGCGTGAGCTCGGCGTCGTCGGCCCGCAGACCGATCCGGCCGATGTGGTGCTTCGTGCCCGACGTGAGGTCGATGCGGCCGAAGCAGAGGGAGCCGTCGACCGCGTTCAGCGCGGCCAGCAGCCCCGAACGCTCGGCGACGAGGATGTCGCGCTCCAGCCGGGCCTGCATGGGCGTGTTTCCCTGGGCGAGGGCGTCCGTGACGGAGGACTCGGTGTCGCCGCGCAGCGCGTCCACGCGCGCGTACAGGCCGTCGATGAATTCCTGCTCACGACACATTTCATCGTCTGGAAATTCGCTGTTTGACAATTCTGCTCCCGCCCGGATATACTGTGCTCACAAAGCTTCTTTGTGACTCAATTCCCGTGAAGTCACGAACCATTGAATATACGCAAAGAAATCCCCCGAGCGCAATTGCTCGGGGGATTTCTTCGTATTGCGTCAGGTCAGCGCACAGGTCAGAACACCGCGTCCGGGAGCACCTCGGAGAGTTCCTCCAGGAGTCGGCGCTTGGGCCGGGCGCCCACCATCGACTTCACCGGCTCGCCGCCCCGGAAGACCATGAAGGTCGGCATCGACAGCACCTTGTAGGCGTTGGTCGTCTCCGGATTGTGGTCCACGTTGAGCTGCACCACCTTCAGCCGCTCGCCCTCCTCCGCGGCGAGCGCGCCGAGCACCGGCCCCATCTGCCGGCACGGCGGACACCAGTCCGCGGTGAACTCCACCAGCACCGGCAGCTCGGACCCGATCACCTCGGCCTCGAAGTCGTCGTCCGTCACATCGGTCACACCTGTTCCCATTTACCGGCCTCCCAGTTCGCACCCGGGTTCCGGACCCCCCGGAACCAGCGCCTCGGCGCCCAATTCGTCCCGCGCCCGCTCGGCCCGCACGAGCTGCCCGGCGACCGTCTCCCGCACCGCCCGCAGCTCGCCGATGAGCGCGTCCAGCTCGTCCAGCTTGCGCCGGTAGACCGCGAGCGACGCCGGACACGAGTCGCCCTCGGGGTGCCCGGCTCGCAGACACTCCACGAAGGGCCGGGTCTCCTCCAGGTCGAACCCGAAGTCCTGGAGCGTCCTGATCTGCCGGAGCAGCCGCAGATCGCGCTCGTCGTACGTCCGGTACCCGTTGTCACCGCGCCGCGCGGGCAGCAGCCCGCGCGACTCGTAGTACCGCAGCGTCCGGGTCGTGGTCCCGGCTCGCGCGGCCAGCTCTCCGATGCGCATGCCTACGAACGTAAGGCTTGACGCCGACGTCAAGGCAAGAGGGGTTTGTGGGACACCGGGGAGGTGAGCACGATCGAGGTGGTGGTGCGGCCCAGGACCGAGACCTCCTCCAGGACCTCCTCCAGATGCACCGTGTCGGTGACGGCGACCTTGAGGATCCAGCAGTCCTCGCCGACCACGTGATGCACCTCGGTGATCTCCGGCCGCTCCATCAGCTCCAGGGTCCTCGGGTGCTTCAGGTTGTAGCCGCCGTGCGGACTGACCCGGATGAACGCCTGGATCCCGTAGCCGAGCCGGGCCGGGACGACCCGGGCGCCGTACCCGCTGATCACCCCCGCGGACTCCAGCCGGCGCACCCGCTCGGTCACCGCCGCGGGGCTCAGCCGCACCTGGCGGCCCAGCTCGCTGAGCTTGATCCGGCCGTCGGACTGGAGCAGCTGGAGGATCTGCCGGTCCAGGGCGTCGAAGGCCACCGACGTTTCCATGGCGCCGACTCGTGAATGCCGCGGTTCTTTCGGCGCGACGGCCGGAACTCCCATGGTTCCCCCTTCAGGACGGACGGATACGCCGGGAGAATTATGGTCATGGACAAGCCACGAGAGGTACTGGTCATCGGCGGGAACCGCTACTTCGGCAAGCGGCTGATCAGTCGGCTGCTCTCCGCCGGGGACCGGGTGACCGTACTGAACCGCGGATCGTCGGCCCCGCCGCCGGGCGCCGTGCACCTGATCGCCGACCGCGACGACGAGACGTCGCTGCGGAGCGCCCTCGGGTCCCGCGTCTTCGACGTCGTCGTCGACCAGGTCTGCTACACCCCGAGCCAGGCGGCCGTCGCCCGCCGGGTCTTCGCGGGCCGCACCCGACGGTACGTGCTGACGTCGACGGTCGAGGTGTACGAGTACGAGGACTCGATCGCGCTCGTACGGGAGGACGCCGTCGATCCGCTGGAGGTGTCGGTCGATCTCGAACTCCCCTGGGACGAACCGGAGTTCCTGGAAGAGCACTACGGCGAGGGCAAGCGGCAGGCGGAGGCGGTGTTCGCGGCTCCGGGTCCCGAGCTCCCGTACGTGGCCGTGCGCGTGGCCCATGTGCTGGGCGGGGACGACGACTTCACGGGCCGCCTCGACCACTACGCCTCCCGCATCCGGGACGGCCTGCCCGTCGCCGTGCCCTTCTCGAACCAGCCCGCCACCTACATCCACGTCGAGGAGATCGCCGACTTCCTGGCGTGGACGGCGGGCGAGGAGTTCACGGGACCGGTCAACGCGGCCTCCCACTCCCTGCTGACCACCGTCGATCTCTGCGAGGCGGTGGCCGCGCACCTGCCCGAGGGCAAGGTCGTGCTCCAGCTCGTCGAGGTCGGCGAGGTCTCGCCGTTCTCCTTCTTCCGCTCCTACGGCATGGACAACTCCCGGGCCTCGCGCCTCGGTTTCGCCTTCGGTGACGTACGGCACTGGCTGCCTGCGGCGGTCGCCGAGACCCTCGGGACGGGTGACTGACATGCGCTACCGCGCACTGGGCGACCTCCGCGTGAGCGCGATCGGGCTCGGCGCGATGCCGCTGTCCATCGAGGGCCACCCGGACGAGGCCCGCGCCCGAGCGACGATCCACGCCGCGCTGGACGCGGGCGTCACCCTGCTCGACACGGCCGACTCCTACCACCTGCCGGGCGCGGAGCCCGGTCACAACGAGCTGCTCGTGGCCCGCGCCCTCGCCTCGTACGGCGGTGACGCCGACGGCGTGCTGGTGGCGACGAAGGGCGGCAGGGGCAGACCGGGCGGGCCGACGGACTGGACGGTGAACGGCGACCCCCGGCATCTGAAGGCGGCCGCGGAAGGCTCCCTGCGCCGACTCGGCGTCGAGGCGATCGGCCTCTACCAGCTGCACAAGCCCGATCCGGCGGTCCCCTTCGAGGAGTCCGTGGGCGCGCTGCGGGACCTGCTCGACGAGGGGAAGATCAGGCTGGCCGGCGTCTCCAACACGGACACGGACCAGATCCGCCGGGCCCACGAGATCCTCGGCGACCGGCTGGTCTCGGTCCAGAACCGCTGCTCCCCCGCCGTGCGCGACAGCGAGCCCGAGCTGCGGCTGACGGCCGAACTGGGACTGGCGTTCCTCCCCTGGAGCCCCCTGGGCGGCATCTCCCGCAGCGCACTGGACGGACCGGGCGCGGAGCCCGGTGAGCGGAGGTTCGGCGCGTTCCACGAGATCGCCCGGGAGCGAGGCGTGAGCCCTCAGCAGCTCTGCCTGGCCTGGCTCCTGTCCCGCTCCCCGACCCTGATCCCGATCCCGGGCGCGAGCCGCCCGGAGACGATACGAGACTCGGCAGGGGCGGCTTGCCTGACGCTGAGCGAAGAGGAGCGGTCTCGACTGAACAGGGCGGTGGAACGCGCCCTTCAGGGGCGCGGGGAACTGCGCGACCAGCCACGACGCACCCGCAGACGAAGACCGGACGGCCGAGCCACGGGGGAGTGCTCGACCGTCCGGTGTATGGGGGGCGATGGCCGGATGTCCGGCCCCGGTTCAGGCGGGGCCGGACACCCGGAGCAAGGGGGCCGCTCAGGCCTTCGCGAGTTCCTTCTCGCCGCCTTCGCGCTGCTCGGGCAGGCTGCCGTCCACCGGAGCGTCGTCGCCGCCGTCCTCGTCGAGCAGCGTCTTCTCGTCGAAGGGCAGGCCGCCCGCGAGCACCAGCCGCACCCGCTCCTTGTCGATCTCCTTGGTCCAGGTGCCGACCAGGACGGTCGCGACGGCGTTGCCGGCGAAGTTGGTGAGGGCGCGGGCCTCGCTCATGAAGCGGTCGATGCCGACGATGAGGCCGATGCCGTCCACCAGGGCGGGCTTGTGCGACTGGAGACCGCCGGCCAGGGTCGCCATGCCGGCGCCGGTGACGCCGGCGGCGCCCTTGGAGGCGACGAACAGGAACAGCAGCAGCGGGATCTGCTCGCCGATCGACATCGGGGTGCCCATCGCGTCGGCGATGAACAGGGACGCCATGGTCATGTAGATCATGGTGCCGTCGAGGTTGAAGGAGTAGCCGGTCGGGACGGTGATGCCGACGACGGGCTTGCTGATGCCCAGGTGCTCCATCTTCGCGATGAGGCGCGGCAGCGCGGACTCGGAGGAGGAGGTGGACAGGATCAGCAGGAACTCACGGGCCAGGTACTTGAACAGGGAGAGGATGTTCAGGCCCGAGATGACCTTCAGCAGGGCGCCGAGGACGATGAAGACGAAGAGGAAACAGGTGACGTAGAAGCCGAGCATCAGCACCGCGAGGCTCTTCAGGGCGTCCACGCCGGCCGAGCCGACGACCGCGGCCATCGCGCCGAAGGCGCCGACCGGGGCGGCCCACATGACCATGGTCAGGACGCGGAAGACGAGCCGCTGGATGTGCTCGACGCCGCGCAGGATCGGCTGGCCGGCCTTGCCCATGGCCTGCAGGGCGAAGCCGCAGAGCAGGGCGATGAGGAGGGTCTGGAGGACCTCGCCCTCGGTGAAGGCGGAGACGATCGTCTTGGGGATGATGCCGAGCAGGAACTCGGTGGTGTCCTTGGCCTCCGGCGAGACCTGCGCCTGTCCGGTCTCCTTGACGGCGTCCGTGATGGCGAGGCCCGTGCCCGGCTCCAGGATGTTGCCGACGACGAGGCCGATGGCGAGTGCGACCAGTGACATGACCACGAAGTAGGCGAGGGCGATACCGCCCACGGCGCCGACCTTGGCGGCCTTCCGTACCGACCCGATGCCGAGCACGATCGTGCAGAAGATGATCGGCGAGATCATCATCTTGATCAGGTTGACGAAGCCGGTGCCGATGGGCTTCATCTCGACGGCGAAGTCGGGGGCGATGAGGCCCACGGCGATGCCGATGGCGACCGCGACGATCACCGCGATGTACAGATAGTGGGTGCGGTCCCGCTTGACTGCGGGTGCGGCAGGTGCCGTATCGGGGGTGCTGCTGGCGGCCACGGCTGCCCTCCTTGACGTCTTCGTCGGCATCACCGGCGTGCGGCTCACGTCCGGGGTTATGGGGGATTGCCGTGACTATCTCCCGCCCTGTGAGGCCGGTCACCCTTCCGTTCATTTAGTTCACACTTAACCTCGGGGGCACACTGGCGACATGCGCATCCCCACCCTGCCGAGACCCCGCAGCCTGGCCGGCCAGCTCTTCGCCATGCAGGCGGTGCTGATAGCGGTCCTCGTGGCGGGGTATGCGCTGTTCACGTACGTCAGCGACCGCAGCCAGGCCGAGGAGGCCGCGGCCCGCCAGGCCACGGCGGTGGCCCGCTCGGTCGCCGACTCGCCCTCCGTGCGGGCGGCCATAGGGACCGCGAACCCCACCGCCGAGCTCCAGCCGTACGCACTGCGGGTCATGCGCGACACGGACGTCGACTTCGTCACGATCATGAACCCGGAGGGCATCCGCTGGACCCACCCCGACCAGAACCAGATCGGCCAGCGCTTCCTGGGCAACACGGCGAAGGCCCTGAAGGGCGAGTCCTTCACCGAGACCTACACCGGCACCCTCGGCGCGTCCGTCCGCGCGGTCACCCCGATCGAGGACGACGACAGACGCGTCGTCGGGATGGTCAGCGCGGGCATCAAGGTGGAGTCGATCACCCATCGGGTGCAGGACCAGGTGACGGCCATGCTCGCGGTGGCCGGCGCCGCGCTCGCACTGGGCGGGATCGGCACGTACGTGATCAACGCGTCGCTGCGCCGGCACACCCATGGCATGAACGCGGCCGAGCTGAGCGCCATGCACGACTACCACCAGGCCGCGTTGCACGCGGTGCGCGAGGGACTGCTGATGCTGGACGGGCAGTACCGGGTGGCGCTGATCAACGACGGAGGTCGGGAGCTGCTCGGGGCGTCGGGCGAGGTGGTGGGCAGATCGGTGGCGGAGCTCCGCCTGCCGGCCCCGCTGACGGGCGCGCTGCTCGCCTCGGAGCCGCGGGTGGACGAGGTGCACCTGACGGCGGACCGCGTCCTGGTGGTGAACACCTCGCCCGTGTCCGGCGGCGAGCGCAGGGGCACGGTCGTCACCCTGCGCGATGTGACCGAACTCCAGTCCCTGATGGGCGAGTTGGACTCGGAGCGCGGCTTCACGCAGGCCCTCCGCTCGCAGGCCCATGAGGCGGCGAACCGGCTGCACACGGTCGTCTCGCTGATCGAGCTGGGGCGCGCGGAGGAGGCCGTGGACTTCGCGACGGCCGAACTGGAACTGGCCCAGGCGCTGACCGACCAGGTGGTCGCGGCGGTGAGCGAGCCCGTACTGGCCGCCCTCCTGCTGGGCAAGACGGCCCAGGCGAACGAGCGGGGCGTGGAACTCGTCGTCTCGGAGGCGAGCGGCCTGGACGACGGCCTGCTGCCCCAGTCGCTCCCGGCCCGCGACCTGGTCACGATCCTCGGCAATCTGATCGACAACGCGGTGGACGCGGCGCAGGGCAGCGTCCGGGGCCGGGTGACGGTGACGGCGTGCACGGAGGGCGACGAGCTGCTCCTCCGGGTGGCGGACACCGGCGCGGGGGTCGATCCCGCGCACGCCTCGCTGGTCTTCGAACGGGGCTTCTCCACCAAACCGGCGGGACCGGGCGGCCGGGGCCTCGGGCTGGCGCTGGTCCGGCAGGCCGTGAACCGGCACGAGGGAACGCTGTCGGTGGCGGAGGCCGAGGGCGGCGGAGCCGAGTTCGTGGTACGCCTGCCGTTGCGGACCACGGCCGCGTCCGGTACCTCCGGGTCCGTGTCCGGGACTGGAGGCCGAGGATGACGAGCGAAGAGCCGATCAGAGTGCTGGTCGTGGAGGACGATCCGGTCGCCGCGGACGCCCATGTCATGTACGTCGGCCGGGTGCCCGGGTTCGTGGCGGTCGGCAAGGCGCACACCGGCGCGGAGGCCCGACGCCTCCTGGACCGCACCCCGGTGGACCTGCTCCTCCTGGACCTGCACCTCCCCGACGCCCACGGCCTCCAGCTCGCCCGCTCCCTCCGCGCGGCCGGCTACCACGCGGACGTGATCGCGGTGACGTCGGCACGCGACCTGACGGTGGTGCGGGAGGGCGTGTCGCTGGGGGTGGTGCAGTACGTCCTGAAGCCGTTCACCTTCGCGACCCTGCGGGACCGCCTGGTCCGGTACGCGGAGTTCCGCGGCGCGGCCGGCGAGGCGAGCGGCCAGGACGAGGTCGACCGCGCCCTGGCCGCACTCCGCGCACCGGGCCCGGCGGCCCTCCCGAAGGGCTTGAGCGCACCGACCCTGGAACGGGTGACGGAGACGGTCCGGGAGGCGGCGGAGGGACTGACGGCGGCAGGGGTGGCCGAGGCGGTCGGAATCTCTCGTATCACAGCCCGCCGGTACCTGGAGCACCTGGTCGAGGCGGGCCGGGCGGAGCGGAAGCCGCTGTACGGGCAGGTGGGGCGGCCGGAGCTGGTGTACCGGTGGGTGAAGGGGGCACGGGGGCGGTGAGGGCCTCGGCACGGGCTTCGGCGGCTTCGGTGAGAGCCTCGGCGCGGGAAAACCCTCGTCCGCCATGACCGGACCGGCCCCGAACGCTCGCACCAGGTCGTGCAGCCGCCACCATCCGCGCCCGTGCCCCTGCTCCACCAGGTGCGCACGCGCCAACGCCCTCAGGTCCCGCAGCGGGTGTGCCGGGGCCCCGACCAGCGCGGCGGCGACATCGTGGCTCGTCTCGGGCCCCGGGGCCACGGCGAGAAGACGAAGAAGACGGGCCTGTTCGGGCGGCAGGCGACGGTAGGAGAGGTCGAAGGCGGCACGGACACTGCGCTCGCCGTCATCGAGGTGGCCGACCCGGTCACGGGACTCGGCGAGTTCGTCGACGAGTTCCGACACCGGCTTGTCCCGGTCCTCCGCCAACAGGGCGACGGCGATCTGCAAGGCGAGCGGAAGATGCCCGCACAGGGCGGCGAGCCGCCCGGACAGGACGGCGTCGTCCGCCACGCGACTGTCGTCGGGGGCGGCGATTCTCAGCGCGAGGTCGAGAAGTCCGTACGACGCCTGAGGGGTGAGCTGGGCCAAGGGCACCAGTCGCGCGCCGAGTTGGGGAAGACGGTCCCGGGAGGTGACGAGGGCGCGGTGCTGGGCACCGCCCGGGAGCAACGGACGCACCTGCTCCGACGACGATGCGTTGTCCGCCAGGATCAGCACCGCGTCCCGCTGGGCCAGCAGCGACCGATAGAGCCCCGCCCGTTCGTCCGCCGTGGCAGGGATGTGCTCGTGCTCGACGCCGAGCGCCCGCAGCAGCGACTGGAGCGCCTGGTTCGCCGGGACCGGGACCTCGTCGTAGCCGTGCAGGTCCACGAACAGCACACCGCCCGGAAACCAGCCGCGTTCTCGCGCCGCGTGTGCCGCCGCCACCGCCAGCGCGGTCTTCCCGATGCCGCCGAGCCCGGAGACGGCGGACACGAGCACCGGCTGCGGGCTGCCGCCCAGCGCGTCCAGCAGTCGCTCCGACTCGACCTGCCGCCCGGTGAACCCCGCCGCCTCGGCGGGCAGCGAGTCCAGGGCCGTGGGCACGGATGCCTGCCCCCCGCTGTACTCGAGCTTCCCGATGACGGTCCCTTTGAACTCCCCGCCCTCGAAGCCGACATGGTCACCGGACCGGCTCATGAAGCCCCGCCCCCGCCCGCGCTCCCGCCCCCGCTCCCGAACGGCAGGGCGTACCGCACGATGAAGACCCCCAGCCCGACGACCGCTCCCGCCTCGACGAGGGACAGCACGAGCAGCCCGGCGGCCACCTGTCCCCCACCCCAGTAGACGACCAACGCGGCGAGCGGCACGACACAGAAGGCGAGCAGATCGACGACGCACTGCACGACCTTCCGGGTCATGCGCCCGGCGTCCCCCCGGTGGTAGTACTCCCACCGGAACGCGACGTCGGCGCCCGTCAGTTCGGCGAGCCGCGGCCCCAACTCCGCGCGCACGTACCGTCCGACGGCGGAGATCTTCTCGTCGTTGACCAGGTAGGTCCACCCGAGGACGACGCACACCGGCGGCAGCGCGAGCAGCATGGACGTCTGCTCGGCCTGAGCGGCGGCGGCGATGACGGCGGCCACGACCGCGAGGGTCACGTACAGCAGGTTGTCCCGGAACCCGATCCGCGCCTTCTGCTCGTCCTTGACACTCTGGTATTCGGCGAGCAGCAACTGCCCGGCACTGACGTCCTGTTCGGCCACGACGACAACCCTTCCCCCGGAGGACTTGGCAGTACCTTAAGGGGGTGCCTGAGACGAATCCCACGATCGTGGTCCTTACCGCACTTCCGGTCGAGTACGACGCCGTGCGCGCCCGCATCGACGTGGTCGACGACGACGAACTCGTCCTCGGCGACGGAACACGCCTCGAACAGGGCCGCCTGCCGGACACACCCTGGACCGTGGCGATGGCCGAACTGGGCGAGGGCGCGCTGACGGCAGCCGCGCTCACCACCCGCATCGTCTCCGAACTGGCCCCCGAGGCACTGCTGTTCGTGGGCGTCGCGGGCGGCCTCAAGGACGATCTGGAGATCGGCGACGTCGTCGTCGGCACGAAGGTGTACGCGGTCCACGGCGGCAAGGAGTCGGACGACGGCTTCCTCGCCCGCCCCGAGGCCTGGCACGGCTCGCACCGGCTTCTCCAGGCGGCCCGTTCCGCGCTGCGCGGCCTGGACGGTGTGCGGGGGCACCGCAAGCCCCTCGCCTGCGGGGACGTCGTGCTGGCAGGCGACCGCTCGGCGCTGCGCGAGCGCATCCAGCGGACGTACAACGACGCGTACGCCATCGAGATGGAAGGGTCGGGGGCGTCCCACGCGGCGCACCTCAGCGGCCAGTTGGACGTGCTCGTCATCCGCGGCATCAGCGATTTCGCCAACGCGGAGAAGGCGGACGCGGACGCCGGCGGCTCCCAGGAATTCGCCGCCGCGCAGGCCGCCGAGGTCGCGGTCGCGGTGTTGCGCAAACACCGTCCGCGCGCCGGCTCCTCCGAACCCCAGGAGGGTCCCCAACCCGTCTCCGACGGCAAGGACACGTACGGCGGCGACCACATCGTCTTCCAGGGCGGCACCTTCCACGGCACGGTCATCGGCAAGCAGGTCGGAAGGCCGTAGGGAGACCGTCCACGGCCCGGTACCGCGGGCGACGGCCGCCCTCCCGCCACGCCCCCTCGGCTTCACCGGCCGGCAGGAGCAACTCGACCGCCTGCTGGGCCAGCTCGCCCTCACCGCCGCCGACGACGCCGAGGCCCTGCCCGTCCTCATCTTCGCCGTCACCGGGATGGGCGGCATCGGCAAGACGGCGCTCGCGGTGGAGGCCGCGCACCGGGCGTGCGCAAAGGGGTGGTTCCCGGGCGGGACGCTGTTCGTGGACCTGCGCGGGTACGACGACAACCCGGTGACCGCGGACCAAGCGGTGCTGGCGCTCCTGGACGCGCTCGGAGTGCGCGGCACCGACCTCCCGACGACCCCGACCGGGCAGTACGACGTCTACCGCGCCCTTCTCGCCGAGCGACAGGGGCGCATGCTGCTCATCCTGGACAACTCCTCGGATCCGGACCAGTTCCGCGAACTGCTGCCCGGCACGGACCGCCATCGGGTGCTGATCACTTCCCGGGACCGCCCGTACGCCCTGCCCGTACGCCTCGTCGATCTGGAGACCCTGGCCCCCGAGGAATCCGTCGCCCTCCTGACCCGGGCACTCCACGACGCCGACGAACGCGACGACCGCCCGCGTCGGGAGCCGGACGCCCTGCGGGCACTGGCCGAACTCTGCGGCCACCTGCCGCTCGCCCTCCAGATCGCCGCCGCGATGCTGCGCAAGCGCAGACATCGGGAGATCGCCACGCTGGTGACCGAGATCGGGGCGGCCGAGGACCCTGCCGCCGTGCTCGACGACGGCCGCCCCGAAGCCGACCTGTACGGGCGGCCCCTGGCCCTGCGTCCGGTGCTGGAGACCTCCTACCGTCGGCTGCCCGGCGACCAGGCCCGGCTGCTGCGCCTGCTGTGTCTCGCCCCCGGCACGGAGGTCGGCGGGAACGCCGTGGCCGCGATGGTCGGTCTCGAACGGCAGGCGGCGCTGGCACTGCTGGAGGACCTGGCCGCGACGCATCTGGTCACGCCCGTCCGGCGGGACGAAGGCCCGGCTCAGTTCGCGCGCTGGCGCGTGCACGACCTCGTACGGGCCTTCGGCGCGGGTGTGGTGGCCGCCGACCCCGTGTTGCGGGAAGAGGGAGACGCGGCACGGGAGTCGGTGCTGACGTACTACTCCGGGATGGCCGGCGCGGCCAACGCCCGACTGCTGAGGGTGCCGGACGGGCCGGAGCAGCTCAGGGACCGGGCGTGGGCGCTGGTGTGGCTGGACCTGGAACGGTCGGTGCTCGTGTCGGCGGTCCGGTGGGCACGGGAGGAGCGGTTCACGGAGGCGGCGGTGCGGCTGGCCGAGTCGCTGGGCGAGTATCTCGCGTGGCGGCGGTACTTCGACGACTGGATCACCGTGGCCGAGAGCGCCGTGGAGGCGGGCCGGCGCACCGGACACCGGCCGACGGAGGCCGTCGCCTGGAACAACCTCGGACTGGCGTTGCGCAATGCCGGCCGGGTGGAAGAGGCGATCTCCGCTCATGTCCGGGCCCGGGACCTCCTCCACGCCGACGGGAACGGCAAGTCCGAGGCCGGCGCCTGGAACAACCTCGGCAACGCGCTCCAGGAAGCCGGTCGGGCTAGTGCCGCGGCAGGCAACGTTTGCCCGTCAAGGAGCGGCGTCCGGTGCGTGCTCTCGGTGTGCCGGCCGGAAGTCCTCGTACTGGACGT
>NZ_JBFAKW010000163.1:0-19630 GCF_040655955.1 Streptomyces sp. NPDC050263
GCCGGTGGGACGTGTCCCACCGGCCCGCCGAATCCGCTCGGCCCGCCGCAGCGTTACGCGTCGACCTTCTCCATGACCTCGTCGCTGACGTCGAAGTTGGCGAAGACGTTCTGCACGTCGTCGCTGTCCTCGAGCGCGTCGATCAGCTTGAAGATCTTCTTCGCGCCCTCCTCGTCCAGCTCGACCTGCATGGTCGGGACGAAGTTGGCCTCGGCGGAGTCGTAGTCGATGCCGGCTTCCTGGAGGGCGGTGCGGACCGCGACCAGGTCGGTGGCCTCGCTGAGGACCTCGAAGGACTCACCGAGGTCGTTGACCTCCTCGGCGCCCGCGTCGAGGACCGCGCCCAGCACGTCGTCCTCGGTCAGCTCGCCCTTGGGGACGATCACGACGCCCTTGCGGTTGAAGAGGTACGAGACGGAGCCCGGGTCGGCCATCGAACCACCGTTGCGGGTCATGGCGACACGCACGTCCGAGGCGGCGCGGTTGCGGTTGTCGGTGAGGCACTCGATGAGCACCGCGACGCCGTTCGGGCCGTAGCCCTCGTACATGATCGTCTCGTAGTCGGCGCCACCGGCCTCGAGACCGGCGCCGCGCTTGACCGCGGAGTCGATGTTCTTGTTCGGGACCGAGCTCTTCTTGGCCTTCTGGATGGCGTCGAACAGCGTCGGGTTGCCGGACACGTCGGCGCCACCGGTGCGGGCCGCGACCTCGATGTTCTTGATCATCTTCGCGAAGAGCTTGCCGCGCTTGGCGTCGATCACGGCCTTCTTGTGCTTCGTCGTAGCCCATTTAGAGTGGCCGGACATCTGCCTGTCTCCTTCGCGTAACCCAACCAGATACGAACGGCAGAGATCCTACAAGGACTCCGCCGCCCGGTATGCGCGCACCATGTCGACGAACAGGGCGTGCACCCGGTGGTCGCCGGTCAGCTCCGGGTGGAACGACGTGGCCAGCGCGTTGCCCTGGCGGACCGCGACGATGTGACCCTCGTGCTCGGCGAGCACCTCGGTCTCGGCGCCGACGGACTCCACCCAGGGGGCGCGGATGAAGACGCCCTCCACAGGATCGCCCGTGACGCCGTTCACGTCGAGTGCGGCCTCGAAGGACTCGTTCTGGCGGCCGAAGGCGTTGCGGCGCACGATCATGTCGATGCCGCCGACGGTCTCCTGGCCCGAGCGCGGGTCGAGGATCTTGTCGGCGAGCATGATCATGCCCGCGCAGGTGCCGTAGACGGGCATTCCGTCCCTCACGCGCGCGCGGAGGGGCTCCATCACGCCGAAGAGGACGGCCAGCTTGGAGATGGTCGTGGACTCGCCGCCGGGGATGACGAGGCCGTCGATCTCGGCGAGTTCCTCGGGACGCCGCACCGGCCTGGCCACGGCGTCGGCCGCGGCCAGGGCGACGAGGTGCTCCCGTACGTCGCCCTGGAGGGCCAGGACGCCTATGACAGGTGTGCTCATCGGTGACTACCAGCCGCGGTTGGCGTAGCGCTCGGACTCGGGGAGGGTGTCGCAGTTGATGCCGACCATGGCCTCGCCCAGGTTGCGGGAGGCGTCCGCGATGATCTTGGGGTCGTCGTAGAAGGTGGTCGCCTTCACGATCGCGGCGGCGCGCTTGGCCGGGTCGCCGGACTTGAAGATGCCGGAGCCGACGAAGACGCCCTCGGCGCCCAGCTGCCGCATCAGCGCGGCGTCGGCCGGGGTGGCGACGCCGCCTGCGGAGAACAGCACCACCGGGAGCTTGCCCAGCTCGGCGACCTCCTTGACCAGCTCGTACGGGGCACGCAGGTCCTTGGCGGCGGCGTACAGCTCGTTGTTGTCGTAGCCGCGCAGGCGGGCGATCTCGTTCTTGATCTGCCGCAGGTGGCGGACGGCCTCCACGACGTTGCCGGTGCCGGCCTCGCCCTTGGAGCGGATCATGGCCGCGCCCTCGGCGATGCGGCGCAGGGCCTCGCCCAGGTTGGTGGCGCCGCAGACGAAGGGGGTGGTGAAGGCGAACTTGTCGGAGTGGTTCACCTCGTCCGCCGGGGTGAGGACCTCGGACTCGTCGATGTAGTCGACGCCGAGGGACTGCAGCACCTGGGCCTCGGCGAAGTGCCCGATCCGGGACTTGGCCATCACCGGAATGGAAACGGCCTCGATGATGCCCTCGATCATGTCCGGGTCGGACATCCGGGCCACGCCGCCGTCCTTGCGGATGTCGGCCGGGACCCGCTCCAGCGCCATGACGGCGACGGCGCCCGCGTCCTCGGCGATCTTCGCCTGCTCCGGCGTGACGACGTCCATGATCACGCCGCCCTTGAGCTGCTCGGCCATCCCGCGCTTCACGCGCGCGGTGCCGGTCTCGGGGGTCTGGTTTTCGGAGATCGTGCTGGACACAGGGTGACCTCACTCGTCGAAAAAGTGGATTCCTACCGCCCCGAGAAAACGCGAGGGAACCAGTCCACAGCAAGGGCCAATGAACACCCGGTGGATCGTTTTCGCCGTCGGTGCCGGTTCAGGCGGACCGGTCGACCAGGACGGGCGGAGGCTCGTCGTCCATTTCGAAGGACATGGGGAAGGGGGCGTGGCCGGCCAGACGGAACCAGCGGACCTTGCGGTGTGCGCGGAGTCTGCGGGCCGCGCCCACCGCGTCGTTGTGGAAGCGGCGGGCCATGGGGACGCGACGGACGGCCTCCGTGAGCTCGCCGGCCGCCGCCTCTCCGCCGGGCGCCTCGCGCACGACGTCCAGTTGCTGCGCGTCCGCGAAGACGGCGCGCAGGGCCTGGCTGAGATCGCTCTCGGCGACCTCCCGCTGCTCCTCCTCGGCCTGCCGGGCGGCGTGCGCGGCCTCGTACAGGACGATCGAGGCCGCCGGGTCGAGCACCTTGGAGGTGGCCAGCTCCTGGGCCACGGACGCGCGCCGCAGCAGTTGCGCGTCCAGCGCGGCGCGGGCGGCGTCGATGCGGGTGTGCAGCCGGTCCAGCCGTCCCGCCGTCCAGCTCAGGTAGAGGCCGATCGCGAGGAGGACGACCAGGATCCAGATCAGGGTTGCGGTCACGGGCGGAAGGCTACCCGTGCGCACCACGGCGGCCTGGGCAGGTCTGGGTCAGGTCAGTCCCGGGCCAGGCCGAGCCGGGCCCGTAGGCCGACGGAAGCGCGGTCGTCGTCGGCCGCCACCGCCGTCGTGCCGTCCGTCACCGTCTCGTACACCGACAGGATGTCCGCGCCCACGGTCGACCAGTCGAAGCGCCGTACGTGCGCGCTGCCGCGGCTGCGCAGTTCGGCTCTGCGCTCCGGGTCGCCCAGCAGGCGCACCGCCGCCTCGGCCAGCGCGTCCGCGTCCTCGTTGGCGAACAGCTCGCCCGCCGCTCCCTGGTCGAGGACCTGGGCGAAGGCGTCGATGTCGGAGGCGAGCACGGGGGCCCCGGCCGACATCGCCTCGACGAGGATGATGCCGAAGCTCTCGCCGCCGGTGTTGGGCGCGACGTACACGTCGACGCTGCGCAGGAAGCGCGCCTTGTCCTCGTCGCTGACCATCCCGAGGAACTCCACACGCGCGTGCAGTTCCTTGGGCAGGCTCTCCACCGCCTCCTTCTCGTCCCCGCGGCCGGCGACCAGCAGCCGGGCCTGCGGCCGCTCGGCGAAGATCTTCGGCAGGGCCCGCATCAGGACGGGCAGACCCTTGCGGGGCTCGTCGATCCGCCCGACGAAGCCGATCGTCTCGCCCTGCCACTGGGGGTTGGGCTCGGCCCGGGCGAAGAAGTCGACGTCGACGCCGTTGGGGATGACGACCGCGTCCCCGCCGAGGTGCTCGACCAGGGTGCGGCGGGCGTACTCGCTCACGGCGATCCGCGCGCTGATCTTCTCCAGGGCGGCCTGGAGGATGGAGTACGCGGCGATCATCGCGCGCGAGCGCGGGTTGGACGTGTGGAAGGTCGCCACGATCGGCCCCGAGGCCGCCCAGCAGGCCAGCAGGCCGAGGGACGGCGAGGTCGGCTCATGGATGTGGACGACGTCGAACGCGCCGTCGTGCAGCCAGCGCCGCACCCGCGCGGCGGACAGGAAGCCGAAGTTGAGGCGGGCCACCGAGCCGTTGTACGGCACCGGGACGGCCCGGCCGGCCGAGACGACGTACGGCGGCAGCGGGGTGTCGTCGTCGGCCGGGGCCAGCACGGACACCTCGTGGCCGAGCCGGATGAAGTACTCGGCGAGGTCGCGGATGTGGAACTGGACGCCGCCCGGCACGTCCCAGGAGTAGGGGCAGACGATGCCGATTCTCACTCGGGCGCCCCGTCCGACGGGCGGGGTTCCAGGTCGGCGAGCCACAAGCGCTGGAGCATGTGCCAGTCCTCCGGGTGTTCGGCGATGCCGGTGGCGAAGGCGTCAGCCAGCGCCTGTGTCATGACAGACGTCTTCTCGGCCCGCGTGCCTGTCTCGGGTACCTCGATCGGGGGATGCACCCGGCCCTGCATGACGGGCGAGCCGTCGTACCAGAGCGTGACGGGCAGCAGGATGGCATCGGTCTGCTGGGCGAGCAGCGCCGGCCCCGCGGGCATCCGGGTGGTGTCCCCGAAGAAGTCCACCTCGACGCCGGAGGCGGACAGGTCGCGCTCGGCGACCAGGCAGACCAGGCCGCCGTCGCGCAGCCGCCGGGCCAGGGTGGCGAACGCGGCGCCGCCGGTGTGCGGCAGCACCTCCATGCCGAGGCCCTCCCGGTAGGCGACGAACCGGTCGTACAGCGTCTCCGGCTTGAGGCGTTCGGCGACGGTGGTGAACGGCGTCTCCAGCGCGGTGGTGACCCAGGCGCCGGCCAGGTCCCAGTTGCCCATGTGCGGCAGGGCGAGGATGACGCCCTTGTCGGAGGCGATGCCGTCGGTGAGATGATGCAGGTCCTTGGCCTCGAAACCGCCGCGGACGCGCTCGGCGCTCCAGGCGGGCAGCCGGAAGGACTCCATCCAGTAGCGCAGGTAGGACCGCATCCCCGCGCGCGAGAGCTCGGCCAGCCGCTCGGGGCCCGCGCCCGGCACCACGCGCGCATAGTTGCTCTCCAGCCGCCGCACGCCCTTGCCGCGCAGCTTCCACGCGAGGTCGGCGATCGTGCGACCGAGCCGTACGGCGACGGGCTCGGGGAGCTTCTTGACGGTGCTCCAGCCTAGCCCGTACAGCGCGTCGGTCAGACGATCCTGGGCGCTCACTTCGCGGCCTCGCTCCCCTGGGCCTCCTCCTGCGCCGCGGCGGCCTCCGCCTCGGCCGACTCCCGCCGGACGGTGACGACCCGCTGGATCAGCGTGACCAGACTGCCGACGGCGACGATCCACAGCGCGATCGGCAGCAGCACCTGGATGCCGGGCACACCGAACTTGTGCATGCCCGCCAGGCCGGCCGCGACCAGGGAGATCACCAGGCGTTCGGCGCGCTCCACGAGTCCGTTGACGGCGACGGGCAGGCCGATCGACTCGCCACGGGCCTTCGTGTACGACACTACCTGGCCGCTGGCCAGGCAGAAGATCGAGACGGCGCACAGGGCGTTGTCGTCCCCGTTGCCCGCGTACCAGAGCGCGAAGCCTGCGAAGATCGCGCCGTCGGCGACCCGGTCGAGGGTGGAGTCCAGGAAGGCGCCCCAGCGGCTGGAGCGGCCGAGCTGGCGCGCCATGTTGCCGTCGACCAGGTCGGAGAACACGAAGAGCGTGATGACGATCGTGCCCCAGAAGAGCTCGCCCCGGGGGTAGAAGACCAGCGCGCCCGCCATCACGCCGGCGGTGCCGATGAGCGTGACCGTGTCAGGGCTTACGCCCCTGCGGATGAGAAACGCGGCGAACGGTGTGAGGACACGCGTGAAGAATGCACGCGCGTACTTGTTCAGCATGGCCTTCCCGAGGGCTCGGTGTGGCCGCGCGGCCCCTGCTGGCCACCGGCTGGCCCATCGTAGCCACGCGCGTGTGTGTGCGACGGTCGGGCACCCGGACCCCCGTGTCACGGCCTGCCGGAATCCGGTGCGCGGCCGGGTCGCGTCCGCCGTATGGACGCGCGGTGACCGGAGTGGAAAGCTCGAAGGACCGCGGGCGTCGTCGGAGCCGCCATCGCACGCGGGGCCGCCGTGCCCGCGCCCCCAGTGACCTCACCGTGCACGGGAGGCAAGGAAAATGGGCGACAAGGCGAATGCACATCCCGGAGCCGCCGGCAGGGCTACAGCGGCCGACCACCCCGCGTCCGTACGGAATGTGGTGCTGGTCGGCCACTGCGGATCGGGCAAGACGACATTGGTGGAGGCTCTCGCGCTGACCGCGGGAGCCGTGAACCGGGCGGGCCGCGTGGAGGACGGCGGCACCGTCTCCGACTACGACGAGATCGAGCACCGGCAGCAACGCTCGGTGCAGCTCTCCCTGGTGCCCGTCGAATGGGACGGCATCAAGGTCAACCTCCTCGACACCCCCGGATACGCCGACTTCGTCGGGGAACTCAGGGCCGGTCTGCGGGCAGCGGACGGGGCCCTCTTCGTCGTCTCGGCGGCGGACGGCGTGGACGGCTCGACCCGCATGGTGTGGGAGGAGTGCGCGGCCGTCGGCATGCCCCGCGCGATCGTCGTCACGCATCTGGAGGCCGCCCGCGCGGACTTCGAGGAGATGACCCGGATCTGCGCGGAGGCCTTCGGCGCCGACGACCCGGACGCCGTCCTGCCGCTGTACCAGCCGCTGCACGGGCCCGAGGGGCCCGACGGGCACGCGCCCGTGACCGGGCTGACCGGGCTGCTGTCGCGGACCCTGTTCGACTACTCCTCCGGCGAGCGCAAGGAGTCCGAGCCGGGCGAGGACCAGCTGCCGGACCTGGAGGAGGCCCGCAACCGGCTGATCGAGGGGATCATCGCCGAGAGCGAGGACGAGACCCTCATGGACCGCTATCTCGGCGGCGAGCAGATCGACGTCAAGACCCTGATCGAGGACCTGGAGCGGGCCGTCGCGCGCGGCACGTTCTTCCCCGTCCTGGCGGCCGCCCCCGCCGCCGAGGGCGCCCGGCAGGGCCTGGGGACGGTCGAGCTGCTGGAACTGGTCACGAGGGGCTTCCCGACGCCCCTGGAGCGCGAGGCGCCCCGGGTGACGACGGTCGACGGCAGGCCGCGCGACCTGACCTCGTGCGATCCGGACGGGCCGCTGGTCGCCGAGGTCGTGAAGACCTCCTCCGACCCCTACGTCGGCCGGGTCTCGCTCGTCCGGGTCTTCTCCGGCACGCTGCACCCCGACGAGACCGTCCACGTCTCCGGGCACGGCCTCGCCGACCGCGGCCACGAGGACCACGACGTCGACGAACGCATCGGGGCGCTGTCCGCGCCGTTCGGCAAACAGCAGCGGACCCTGACGCACTGCATCGCGGGCGACCTCGCGTGCGTGGCGAAACTCGGCCGCGCGGAGACCGGCGACACGCTCTCCGCCAAGGACGACCCACTGCTCATGGAGCCCTGGCAGATGCCGGACCCGTTGCTGCCGCTGGCCATCCAGGCGCACAGCAAGGCCGACGAGGACAAGCTGTCGCAGGGGCTGGGCCGGCTGGTCGCCGAGGACCCGACGATGCGCCTGGAACAGAACCAGCACACCCACCAGGTGGTCCTGTGGTGCCTCGGCGAGGCCCACTCGGACGTCGCGCTGGAGCGGCTGCGCTCCCGCTACGGCGTCCAGGTCGACGTCGTGCCGCACAAGGTCTCCCTGCGGGAGACGTTCGCGGCGCGGTCCGGCGGGCGCGGGCGACACGTCAAGCAGTCCGGCGGGCACGGCCAGTTCGCCATCTGCGAGATCGAGGTGGAGCCGCTGCCGGGCGGCGCGGGCATCGAGTTCGTGGACAAGGTGGTCGGCGGAGCGGTGCCGCGCCAGTTCATCCCGTCGGTCGAGAAGGGCGTGCGCGCGCAGGCGGCGAAGGGCGTGGTGGCCGGGCATCCGCTGGTCGACGTCCGGGTCACGCTGCTCGACGGCAAGGCGCACTCGGTGGACTCCTCCGACGCCGCGTTCCAGACGGCCGGCGCGCTCGCGCTGCGGGAGGCGGCGGCCGACGCGACGATCCATCTCCTGGAGCCGGTGGCCGAGGTGAGCGTCCTGGTCGGCGACGACTACGTGGGCGCCGTGATGAGCGACCTGTCGGGTCGGCGCGGGCGGGTGCTGGGGACCGAGCAGACCAGCGGCGGCCGCACTCTGGTGCGGGCCGAGGTGCCCGAGATCGAGATCGGCCGGTACGCGGTCGACCTGCGTTCCCTCTCGCACGGCACGGCGCGCTTCCAGCGCGCGTACGCGCGGCACGAGCCGATGCCGGCACAGGTCGCCGACCGGGTCCGCCAACAGACGCAGGCCGACTGACGGTTGGTGCCCGGGCGGCCTCAAGTGGCCGGTGCGGCACCGTAGTGGAACGGTTCCCTCCGATTCGGCGGGCGGCTTCGGCCGTCCGCCGACGGATGTCGGTGCCTGCGGATACGCTGATGACCTGATCAACAGGTGTGCGAAGCACGGAAGTCGGGAAGGCCGCAGAAGCGAGAGTGGCGGCGATCGGGGGCGGGAATGACCGTTGACAGCGGTTACGCGGACATCTTCGGACCACAGGTGCCGCAGACGGGCGACGGCGGGCAGACGCCGACGTTCGGCCTGGCCTCGGCGGCCTACCGGGACAACCCGGTCGAGGACATCAAGAAGGCCGACAACGAGTGGCACCAGACGGCGGTCAACAGCGGTCGCAAATGGGCCCGGATCTTCCGGCCCAACCTCGGCGAGGCGTTCTCGCAGGCGGTGATCGACCGCATGCTGGGCGTCGGCCGCAGTCCGCTCATCCAGTCCTTCGGCAGCGAGCCGCAGGTGGTCGTCGAGCACTGTCTCGCGGCCAACCGCATCCGCCGCGAGCGCGACCAGAAGCTGACCGGCGTCATGCTGCTGTGCGGGCTGCTCTTCCTGCCCGGGCTCGCGGTGTGGCTGCTGGTCTTCCAACTGCGGGCCACCATGGGCAAGCAGGAGAACAAGCGGGTCTCCGGGCTCGCCACCGGTCTGCTCGTCGCCGTCGGCGCCCTCGCCGTGATCTTCCTCGTCAAGATTCCGTTCACCGGCTTCTGGGGCTGGTACGCGCGCGGTTGCGTCGTGGCGCCCGTGGCCGGCTGGTTCCTGGCCAAGCGGATCTGCGAGGGCACCGCGAAGGACCTGCGCGAGCGCTGGGACAGCCTGCTGTCCGGCGGCAGCGTCGGCGCCAAGGTCCCCGAGGCGGTGCCGACCAGCCCGAACCAGACGGCGGCGGAGCAACTGCGGCAGTCCCTGGCCCGGCTCAGCGCCGAGCAGCAGTCCAACTCCGTCTTCTACGCCGGACCCAAGGGCATACTCGGCATGGGCACCCGCTGGGGCGCCTGGCATCTCGCCGAGGAACTCGTGCCGACGGACCCCAACAAGGGCGTCCACGAGTTCCGGAGTTGGACGGTCGTGCGGGCCATCCACGACCAGCTCACCGTGCTGAACCGGCAGAGCCTGAAGACCGGCGGCTTCCCGCCGCCCACGGTGCGGCACTGGATCGTCACCCCGGTCGGTGAGAACGCCAAGGCGGTCTCCCGGCCGGAGGGCACCAACGTCGAGGCGTACCAGGTCAAGCCGAGGGCCATAGAGGACATCTGCAACAACCAGCAGTTCGGCGGCGGCGACCGGCACTACCTGGGCGTCCAGTGGCCGCTCTGGGACGGCCAGTTGATCATCACCATGCTGATCACGGTGACGGTGCTGCACGAGACGCTGCGCATCGAGGTCACCGGACACGCCCTGGGCCCGGTCAACGGCCTGTTCACCACCAAGTCCGAGGCCCCCACCAAGACCGTCGCCAAGAGCGTCCGGTTCTGGGAGACGCGGACCATCAAGCTTCCGCTGGTCACGGCCGACGAGGTGGTCCGGCTCGCCGCACGCGCCACGATCAGCTGGTACCCGCCGCTGCTGAAGTGGCTCGGCGGCTCCATAGGCCTGCCCGAGCCCTTCGGCCTGCGGCACGCCTGGGCCGACCAGCCCTGGCGCCACCGCTTCATGGCGGACGACGCGCTGCGGGCGGCCACCCCGGTGCTGCGCGTGGTGCACACGGCCGCGCTCAAGGTGCTCAAGGAGCACGACGTGAACACCGAGAAGTTCAGCTCGCGCTCGTCGGTGCTCAGCGGGGCCGTGCAGGATGTGGCGCCGAAGAAGGCGGACACCTACGACGCGTAGGCCTCCGGCGGTGGGGCGGCTTTGTCGTGCGGGTGCTCTGGGGTGCCGGCCCTGGGGGCTGTGCCCCCAGACCCCCTTCGGCCTGCGGCCTCGTCCTCAAACGCCGGACGGGCTGAAAGATCACTGCCCGGACGGGCTGAGAGATCACTGCCCGGACGGGTTGAAAGGTCAGGGCCCTGTCGGCCAGGCCTCGGCCAGCATTTTCCTTGTGTCTGCCAGTAGCTGGGGCAGGACGCGGGTGTGGCCCACCACCGGCATGAAGTTCGTGTCGCCGCCCCAGCGGGGGACGATGTGCTGGTGGAGGTGGGCGGCGATGCCCGCTCCCGCGACCGTGCCCTGGTTCATGCCGATGTTGAAGCCGTGGGCGCCGGACGCGGTGCGCAGGGCCGTCATCGCCTGCTTGGTCAGCTCGGCGAGTTCGGCGGTCTCCGGCACGGTCAGGTCGGTGTAGTCGGCCACGTGCCGATAGGGGACGGTCATCAGGTGGCCGCCGTTGTACGGGTACAGGTTCAGCACCGCGTACACATGCTCACCTCGGCGGACGATCAGACCGTCCTCGCCGGATTTCGCCGGAATCGAACAGAACGGGCAACCGTCGTCGGCACCCGGGCCGGTCGGCTTGTTCTCGCCCTGGATGTAGGCCATCCGGTGGGGCGTCCACAGGCGCTGGAACGCGTCCTGCGTACCCACTCCGATCTGCTGCTCCGGCTCACTCGTCATGCAAGGCAGCATATTGCTTCGCCCGTTCGCGGCGTGTCGGCGGGGTTCATGGAAAAGCCGCGCGGTCCAAGCTGGCCCGATGGACGAAGACGGCCGTCTGGCCCGCTGGGAGCAGCGCACCGAGCTCCCCCTCGCGCTCGCCTCCCTGGTGTTCCTCGCCATGTACGCCGTGCTGGTCCTCGCCCAGGGCCTGCCCGGCGCCTGGCGGGACCTGTTCACCGCGGTGCTGGCCGCGACATGGGCGCTGTTCGCGATCGACTACGCGGTGTGCTGGCGGCTGAGCGGACAGCGGTTGGGCTTCGTCAGGAGCCACAAACTGGACACCGTGGTCGTGCTGCTGCCCCTGCTGCGCCCCCTGCGGGTCGTCAAGGTGTACGAGGCCGTACAGCGCCGGCGCGGCCGGCCCCGGCTGTCGCTGCACGCGCGCGTGATCACCTACGCGGGCCTGACGACGCTGCTGCTCGGTTTCGCGTGCGCCCTCGCCGTCTACGACCGGGAACGAGGAGCACCGGGCACCACCATGCACTCCTTCGGCGACGCCCTGTGGTGGGCGTGCGAGACGCTGACGACCGTCGGCTACGGCGATGTCGTCCCGGTCACCACCGGGGGCCGGACCATCGCGGTCGGGCTCATGGCGTGCGGACTTGCCCTGCTCGGCGCGGTGACGGGGTCGTTCTCGTCCTGGCTGATCCAGGTGTTCTCCCTGACGGAGGACTCCCCGGACGGCGGCGGGCCCCCGGAGAACTGAATCTACTGAATCTCCCCGGGGGCCCGCCGCACGACCCGGATCAGACCTGCGCCCGCTCCTCGACGACCTTCGCGATCTTCGCGATGGCCTCGTCGAACGGGATGCCGTTCTCCTGCGAGCCGTCGCGGTAGCGGAAGGACACCGAGCCGTTCGCCATGTCCTCGTCGCCCGCGATGACCATGAAGGGCACCTTCTGCTTCTGAGCGTTGCGGATCTTCTTCTGCATACGGTCGGAGGAGGAGTCCACCTCCACCCGCAGGCCCTGCTTCTTCGCCGCCGCGGCGAACTTCTCCAGGTACTCCACGTGCCCGTCGCCGATCGGGATGCCGAGTGCCTGGACCGGGGCCAGCCACGCCGGGAACGCGCCCGCGTAGTGCTCGAGGAGCACCGCGAAGAACCGCTCGATGGAGCCGAACAACGCGCGGTGGATCATGACCGGGCGCTGCTTGGCGCCGTCCGGACCGGTGTACTCCAGGTCGAACCGCTCGGGCAGGTTGAAGTCGAGCTGGATGGTCGACATCTGCCAGGTGCGGCCGATGGCGTCCTTGGTCTGGACGGAGATCTTCGGGCCGTAGAAGGCGGCGCCGCCCGGGTCGGGCACCAGGGGCAGGCCCTGCTTCTCGGCGACCTCGCGCAGCGTCTCGGTCGCCTCCTCCCAGGCCTCGTCGGAGCCGACGAACTTCTCCGGGTCCTTGGTGGAGAGCTCCAGGTAGAAGTCGTTCAGGCCGTAGTCACGCAGCAGGCCGAGGACGAAGGTGAGCGTCTTGTCGAGCTCCTCCGACATCTGCTCACGGGTGCAGTAGATGTGCGCGTCGTCCTGGGTGAAGCCACGCGCGCGCGTGAGGCCGTGCACGACGCCCGACTTCTCGTACCGGTACACCGTGCCGAACTCGAAGAGGCGCAGCGGCAGTTCACGGTAGGAGCGGCCGCGCGCGTCGAAGATCAGGTTGTGCATCGGGCAGTTCATGGGCTTGAGGTAGTAGTCCACGCCCTCGTCGAGCTGCATGGGCGGGTACATGCCGTCGGCGTACCAGTCCAGGTGGCCCGAGGTCTCGAAGAGCTTCCCCTTCGTCGCGTGCGGGGTGTAGACGAACTCGTAGCCCTCCTCCTCGTGCCGGCGGCGCGAGTAGTCCTCCATGACCCGGCGGATGATGCCGCCCTTGGGGTGGAAGACGGCGAGGCCGGAGCCGATCTGCTCGGGGATCGAGAACAGGTCCAGCTCGGAGCCCAGCTTGCGGTGGTCGCGCTTCTCTGCCTCGGCGAGGAAGTCGAGGTGGGCCTTCAGCTCCTCCTTGGAGGGCCAGGCGGTGCCGTAGATGCGCTGGAGCATCGGGTTCTTCTCGCTGCCGCGCCAGTACGCGGCGGCGTTGCGCATCAGCTTGAACGCCGGGATGTTGCGGGTGGTGGGCAGGTGGGGACCGCGGCAGAGGTCCTTCCAGCACAGGTCGCCGGTGCGGGCGTCCAGGTTGTCGTAGATCGTCAGCTCGCCGGAGCCGACCTCGACGTCCGCGCCGTCGTCGCTGGAGGCGGCGCCCTTGAGGCCGATCAGCTCCAGCTTGTAGGGCTCTTCGGCGAGCTCCTCGCGGGCGGCCTCGTCGGTGACCACGCGGCGGGCGAACCGCTGCCCGCGCTTCTGGATCTCCTGCATCTTCTTCTCGACGGCCTTGAGGTCCTCGGGCGTGAACGGCTTCTCGACGTCGAAGTCGTAGTAGAAGCCGTCCTTGACCGGCGGGCCGATGCCCAGCTTGGCCTCGGGGAAGAGCTCCTGCACGGCCTGGGCCATCACGTGCGCGGTGGAGTGGCGCAGGATGTCGAGGCCGTCCACGGACGAGATCTCGACGCCCTCGACCTCTTCGCCGTCGGCGAGCACGTACGACAGGTCCCTGAGCTCGCCGGCCACCCGGGCGGCGATGATCGAGCGCTCGCCGGCGAAGAGGTCGGCGGCCGTGGTGCCCGTCGTCACCGTGCGCTCTTCCCGCTCGGAATCGCGTTGGATGATCACACGGACGTCTGACACCGGTCTCTCCTGACTGAAGGGGGTGCGGCGCCATACCGGGAGCGCGCGCAGGACGCGATCGTACCGACCCGCACCCGCCTACCGCGAAATCATTCCTCGCGGTCCTCCCCGCCGCAGGCCTCCTCGAAGAAGTCGAGGTTCTCCTGGAGGGACTTCATCAGCCGGTCCCGCTCGGCGTCGTCCACCTGTACGGGGACCACCCCGCAGGCGCCGGTGAGCCTGCGGAACCCGCCCCTGCTCTCCAGTCGGCCCTGCACCCGCACCGGCAGTCCGACCAGGTGGGCCTGTCCGGCGATGCGGTAGTCCTCCTCGTCGAGGGTGAGCCGGACGTGCGGGATCTCCGCGCCGGCCAGCACCCGCAGCCGGACACTGCCCTCGCCGCGCGGCCCCGACCTGCGCATCCGCACGACCGTGCCGGTGACCCGCACGGGAACGGAGGGTTCCTCGCGAAGGTAGCGGGCGCCGGCCCGGCGCAGCACGGACAGGTCGCCGGGCGAGAACTCGACCGGTTCGCCGCCCGAGGCGCAGTCCTCGGGGGCCCCGACCGCGGGCGACCACTCGACGGCGATCCGGGCGCCCTCGGCACCCCGCACGAGCGCGATCAGCGCCTCGGTGAGCTCCCGGCTGGCTCCGGCCTCCACGGCCCCGTCGAAGGCGTCCATGCCGCCGGTGGCCCGCTGGTAGTCGATGGCCTCGCGGACGGCGTACAGGGCCTGGTGGAGGCGTACGGCGAGGGGCCGGGCGACGTCGACGGGCGCGAAGGCCGTCAGCCGACGGCCACCGGCCGCGGAGCCGACGAGGACGCTCTCCAGCGCCGTCAGGGCCGCGCGCCGGTGCCGGGCTCCGTAATAGCCGGCACGCGCGCGTGTGGCGAGCGCGCCGGCGAGCAGCATCTGCCGGGCGGCGGCGCGCAGCTGTTCCTCGACGGCCCAGGAGGCGGCCCCGGCGGGCCCGGTCGGCGCATCCCGCCACCAGCGGATCTCGTCGCTCGGCACGGCGAGGCCGACGAGCACCTCGCGCGCGGAGGGCGTGCCGCTGCGGGCGAGCGCCAGGAGTGCCTCGCCGACCAGGTCGTCGCTGTCGGGGAAGGCACGGCTCTCCGGCACGAGGAGGCTGATTCCGCCGCCGCCCGGTCCGGGCGGGGTCCAGCGGCCGTAGCGTCCGGCCGCGCCGCCGCGCCGCTGCCAGCCGTGCCGGCGCAGCAGGGCGCCGAGGACGGCCGGGTCGACGTCGCCGGGGTCGGGGTCCTGGTTCCAGGGGGTCTCGGGGTGCGGCCGTACGGCCCGCAGCGGCTCGTCCAAGGGGCGGTGGGTCATGGTCTGCCTCCCGTCCCGGCCCGCGTCATGATCTCGCACAGCGCCCGGTCGTCGAAGATGCGTGTGGTCGGTATCCGCACGGTGGTCCGGGTCCGGCCGGTGATCGGGTGGCCGGCGAGATTGACCCAGTAGCAGCAGTGCCGCAGGTCGAGGCGGTCGTGGCCGGCCCGCAGCCAGTCGTCCTGGGCTCTGGGCACCAGCATCACGACGAGGATCTTGTGCACCGACACCGGGGTGCGGGCGAGCTTGCGCAGGTGGTCGTTGTCGAGCGTGAAGGAGAAGAAGCGGCCCGGCGGGTTGGACCGCACCTGGTAGGTGGCCTTGAGCTGCACCTTGATGGTGACCTCGTCGTCGACCGTGTGGCCGGGCGAGCCATGGCTGACGTGCCAGTCGATGCCGTTGTCCGGGAAGGGTTGGGACAACGAGCAGCCGGCCGCCGCCGCGACGGCGTGCAGATAGCCCACCTGCAGTGTCTCCATGCAGGCGGTGGTGGCGAGCGTCCCGCGGTGAATGCCCTCGCGTTCGGGCAGCAGCCCGCCCCGCTCGGGCTGCGCTATCGCCATGACCAACAGCCTTCCACGCAATGCCGATACCTGTGACGGGCCCGCTGAACTGCAAAGACCCGTACTCGTGTTGTGTCCTTCCGGCGTACGGCGCAAACAGCCCGGGTATCACCAAACAGGCAGAAGACGGTGCGTCAGCTGCCGTGGGTGAACGAGGGGTTGTGTAGGTATGACGTACTGGTACGAGGGCCCTCTGGCCGCTTTCGACACGGAGACGACGGGCGTCGACGTGGAGACCGACCGCATCGTGTCGGCCGCTCTCGTCGTCCAGGACGCGCCGGGTGTACGGCCGCGGGTGAGCCGATGGCTGGTGAACCCGGGCGTGCCGGTGCCCGCCGGGGCGACGGAAGTACACGGACTGACGGACGAGCACCTCCAGCGCAACGGCCGCTGGCCGGCGCCGGTGATGTTCGAGATAGCCGAGCTGCTCGCCGAACAGGCCGCCGCGGGACGCCCGTTGGTGGTGATGAACGCGCCGTTCGACCTGACGCTGCTCGACCGCGAGCTGCGCAGGCACCGCGCCTCGTCACTCGGCAACTGGGTGGACGCGACGCCGCTTCGGGTGCTGGACCCCCGGGTCCTGGACAAGCACCTGGACCGCTACCGCAAGGGCCGGCGTACGCTCACCGATCTGTGCGCGCACTACGAGGTGACGCTCGCCGACGCGCACGACGCGGCGGCGGACGCACTGGCCGCGCTGGACGTCGTCCGGGCGCTGGGCCGGCGGTTCGCGGCCCGGCTGGAGAGGCTGACGCCCGCCGATCTGCACGCCCTGCAGACCGCCTGGCACGCGGCTCAGGCTCGGGGGCTCCAGGCGTGGTTCGCGCGCAGCGGGACTCCGGAGACGGTGGACACGTCGTGGCCGCTGCGTCCGGAGCTGCCGGCTGCGGCATGAAGGCGGGGCGGCATGAAGAAGGCCGGTCCGCGAGTTGCGGACCGGCCTTTTCCCGGTGGGCGATACTGGGTTCGAACCAGTGACCTCTTCGGTGTGAACGAAGCGCTCTCCCACTGAGCTAATCGCCCGGGAACGGACTGAACAATACAGGTCCCCGCGCGCTTCCTTCAAACCGCTTCCAGGTGCGCCGTGAGTCCGCGCCGTCCGGCCCGCATCATCAGCCGGTGGTTCAGCCGGAACACCGGCCGCCCGGGCACGGCGAGCCGTCGCAGCAGCGGCTTGTTCACCTGGACGACCTGGTCGTATCGGGCGAGGGCGCCGGGGCCGTCGGCGGTGATCGTCCAGCGCGCCCAGCCGTCGATGTCGCCCGTCATGGCGATCTCCAGCACCCCGGCCGCGGCATCGCGTCGCACGGCACGGGCGGTGAAGGTCAGGTCGTACGGGAGGAGGGAGCGGATGCGGATGACGCCGGTGGTGTCGTCGAGCCGGTTCACCTCGCGCACCTGACGCCACCAGCGCGGGTACTCCTCGGCCCGCTCCAGCGCGTCGTACACGCGGGCGGGCGGTGCGGGCAGGGTCCACAGGCTGCGGAAGCGGTAACGGGTCCAGTCCATGGGCAGAGTGTGCCCGCGCGCGGGTCCGGCCGGAGGCATCCGACCAGGGGCATTTGAGTACGTTCTGAGTATGTGCGCTCATGCCGCCGCACGTGACGCGGACCACACTCCGAGGCATGACGCATTTTCCGCCCCCGGCCGAGGAGCTGCGGCTCCTCGACACCGAGCTGCGACAACTGGACGCCCGCCGGGCCCAGTTGCTGGCCCGCCGCGCCTGGCTGGTCGCCACGATCCAGCAGGCGGTACGGCCGGCCCCGCAGTCCTGGCCGAGCCGGCCGACGCCGCCGGGGCCGGCCGCCCGCCCCGAGGCCTCCGCGCCGGGCGTGCAGAACGCGCTCCTGCTGCTCGGCGGCATCCTGCTCACCATCGCGGCGATGGTGTTCACGCTGGTCAGCTGGGGTCACCTGGGGATCGCAGGCCGGTCCCTGGTGCTGGGAGCGGTCACGCTGGCGGTGCTCGGCGCGCCTGTGGCGCTGCTGCGGCGGGGGCTGCGGTCGACCGCCGAGTCGGTCGCGGGCCTCGGCCTCGCCCTGACCGTGCTGGACGCGTACGCGCTGCGCGAGGCCGTGTTCACGGGGGCGGACGGCACGACGTACGCGGCGGCCTCCTCGACCGTGCTGGCGGTGCTGTGGACGGCTTACGACAGGGCGCTCGCCGCGCTGCCGGGCTCGGCCACCGTGCGGCTCCCCCGCCCGGCCGCCCTCGCGGTCGCTCAACTCGTGCTGCCGCTCTGGGCGATCGCGGCCGGCGGCGGCGCGCACACGGTCACGGCCGCGGTGCTGCTGACGGCCGCGGCGGACGCGGTCGTGGCGCTGCGGGTGTCCGAACGGCCGCTGCGGCCGGTCGCCGTGGTGGGCGCGTTCGGCGCGGGCGGCTGGGGCGTTCTGGCGGCCGCTCTGCTCTCCGTGGACGCGGCCGGTGCGGGTGCTGCCGCCCGGGCCGCGGCGCTGCTCTGCCTCGCGGCGGCGATCGCCCTGGGCGTGGCGTGGTTCGCCCCTCGAACGGACCTCGCGACGGGCACGGCGGTGGCCGGCGCCCTGTGCGTGGCGGCCGGCCTGGGCGGCGTCCTGCGGGTGTCGCTGCCCGGCGCGTGGACGGTGCCGGCGTATCTGGCGTGCGGGATCGCGCTGTTGGCCGCCGTGCGGGGCCCGGAGGCCGTGCGCCGGGGCATCACCTGGGCCTCCGGTGTCGTACAGGCGGGTGCGGTGCTGTGGGGGGTGCCGGCCGTCGGCGTCACGCTGCTCGGACCGACGGCGTGGCTCGGGCACATCTGGTCCGGGACCCCGGCCGACGCCCGGGTGGCGGCGACGCTGGACGCCTTCTGGCCGCCGCACGCCGTCACCGTGCCCCTGATCCTCGTCGTGGTCGCCGCGGTCCTGGCGACGGCGGTCCGCAGCGAGGAATGGCGCACACAAGCGCGGGCCGCCGCGCTGACGTTGCTGTGGGCGGCGATGCTGGTCACTCCGGCGGCATTGCAACTCCCCTATTCGGTCGGTCTGTTGATGCAGGGCGGCACGATCCTGGCACTCCTGGTCCCGACCACGCGGACGGCCACCGGGCCGGCCCTGCTCACCTCCCTCAGCCTCGCCTTCCTCTCCCTGGCTACCGAGCCGACGACGCTCGTCGTGCTCGCGTCGCTCACCGCGGCCTTCGCGGTCGCCGCCTGGCGCGGGCGCCTGGCGCCGGTGTCCGCGGCCGTCTCCGTGGGCTACGCCACGGCCCTGGCCTGCGCCGTGGGCGCCGCGGCCGGCTGGCGGCCGGAGCACGTCGCGCTGCTGGTGCTGGCGGTCCCCGTGGTCGCGGCCCTGGTCGCGCCCCGGATCGGCGACCCCGCGACGACGGTCGCGGTGGAGGCGGCCGGAGCCTTCGCCGGCCTTGTCGCCATCGGTCTCGCGGCCCTCGACCTGCCCCTGCTCGCCCTGGTGCTGTCCCTGTGCGCGGTGATCGCGGCGGGCACGGCGCTGCGCCCGGACCGCCGCCCGGTCGGGTACGCGGCCGTCGCGCTCTTCGTGCTGGCCGCGTGGGTACGTCTGGCGGCCTGGCGGGTGGGGCTCCCGGAGGCGTACACCCTGCCGGTCACGGTCCCGGCGCTGCTCGTCGGGGCCCTGCGCCGACGCCGCGACCCCGCCGCCTCCTCCTGGACGGCGTACGGTCCCGGCCTCACCGTCACGCTGCTGCCGAGCCTCGCCGCCGCCTGGGGAGACGTCGAGTGGACGCGCCCCCTGCTGCTGGGCGCGGGCGCGCTGCTGCTCACCCTGCTCGGCGCCCGGCACCGGCTGCAGGCGCCGCTCGTGCTGGGCGGCTCGGTGCTCGCCCTGGTCACTCTGCACGAACTCGCCCCGTATCTCGTCCAGGTGACCGACGCGCTCCCCCGCTGGGTGCCTCCCGCCCTCGCCGGACTGCTGCTGCTCGCACTCGGTGCGACGTACGAACAGCGGCTGCGCGATGCACGGCGGGTGCGGGAGGCCCTGGGAAAGCTGAACTAGGGGGCTTCTGATGGATCTCCGTGGGAGAAGGAGCGGCGTTCGGTGCGTGCTCTCGGTGTGCCGGGCGAGAGTCCTCGTAGCGGAGCTACTA